>NZ_JARFPL010000001.1:0-128298 GCF_029167205.1 Candidatus Methanocrinis alkalitolerans | reverse complement strand
ATTATGATAAGGTATTAAAAGAGAAATCAAAGCTTGGAAGGTTCATTTTAGCCTCAAATGACCTGAATATAGATCCTGATACCATTCTAAGCTACTATAAAGGGCAGCAAGAGGTTGAAAGAGGGTTCAGATTCCTCAAAGATAAGAGCTTCCGCGTGGCCGAGGTCTATCTCAAGAAGGAAGAGCGGATTGAAGCTCTTGCCATGATAATGGTCCTGACGCTCATGATATATTCTATCGCGGAGTGGCTGATAAGAAAACGGATGCGAGAGACGGGAGAGACCGTACCTAACCAGCTAAAGAAGCAAACCCAAAAACCAACGTTCAAGTGGATAGCTTTTCTGTTCATGGGAGTGGCGGAAGTTACAGTTTGGATTAATGGTGAAACGCATCTGAAGATAGCGAATCTGAATGATAATCTTGTTAGGATTATTCGATTGTTGGGAAAGGATTGTGAAAAATACTACGGATTGGAGGGTTGATGCGGAAAGCCGGGTTTATAATGACCTCGGTCTCACCGGCAAAATTGGGGACCTTTGAAGATATGAACGCCACAGTGGCGTCCCTCTTTCCAACATGAAGAACCAGAGCGGGCCTTATCTTCGTCTCCGTCATGTCAGTGAAGGGAAACGGAACGAGAACGATCTTACCCTTCTGGACCTGGCCCCTCAAAATCGCGCCCCTTCAGGAGTTCACTTCGATCATTTATATTTGACCTTCAAGTCTTTCAACGTATAGATGTCCGGCTCATCTTCGAGAAACTCGGCCAGCGAAGCCTCTGCCAGCTTCATAATCCCCCTGACCTCCTCCTCGCAGGTGAGATCGTCCACGGATCGAGGTTTCGAGCTTTGGGAGTTTTGGGGGTGTCTTTTCTCCTTCACTCCATCACCGGCCATCATGAAGATGGAAAGGCGCGGAAATGGTAAATAACTTTTGGAGCAATTAAAAAAAACGCGACTTAAGAGCCCTCTGTTTCTCATCCGCAGCATCTCCTTTTCCACCCCCGAGGCCGACCGCCGCCGCCTGGCGGAGGAGCTGGCGGGCCTCTGCGCAGCCGGCCGGTTCGACGAGGTCCTGGAGGCGGTCGCGATCGTCGAGGGGAGCCTCTCTTGATATCTTTCTGTCCTGGGGCCGGTGGCGGAGGGGGGGTCTTCCGGGGGCCTCGCGGGTGGCATGCGCCGCCCGGCGCTGCGCCGCCGGGCGGTCGGACGACGGGATCGATATGAAGGGAAAGGTAGGTCGTCAGAGCTCCTTTGCACGGAATAGACTCGGTCTGTGGGCGTCAGGAAGTATAAATATAATCAGATACATAGGAAGTCGGCGATGAAGCTTGAGGAGACCCTGAAGGCCCGGCGGGAGGAGATCCTCGCCATAGCCGAGAAATACGGGGTCCGAAACATCCGGATATTCGGCTCCGTCGCCCGGGGCGAGGCCGATGACCGAAGCGACCTCGACCTCCTGGTGGAGCCTCTGCCGGGCTTCACCCTCATAAAAAGCTCGGCGATGTCCCGGGAGCTGGAGGAGCTCCTTGGCCGCCAGGTCGACGTGGTGAGCGAACGGGGCTTAAGGGAGCGGATTCGCGACCGCGTTTTGAAGGAGGCAGTCCCCCTTTGATCTCGGGATCCCCCTTTCTGGCCCCCTAGGGGAACCGGCGCCGGCGGCACCGCTGGCAATATAACCTCATTTTAGACGAGCAGGTTTTTAGGCTCGAAAGATCAAATTATTGATAGGTGGCTCCATGGGCGTGAAGGCGATCTACGAGAACAAGGTCTTGAAACCGCTAGAAAAGCTCGACCTCAAAGACGGGGAAGTCGTGGATATAGAGATCAGGAGAGATGCCGTCGACCGGTTGGGCGGCCTCGTCAAGATCTCCCGCAGGGACTGGCTCGACGAGGTGGTAGAAAGCCCAGAGCTGGAGCCGATCTGATGGCGGATGATATCGATGAAGGCAGCGACATTTTCATAGATGCCAATATATTTCTTTACGTAATATTCGGCCACTGGAGATATGCTGAGCCCTGCGGCAATCTCCTTAGGGATGTCAATTCCGGTAAACTCTCTGCCGTTTCGTCGATTGTCGTCTTGGGGGAGGTATTCCACAGGGTCATGGTCGCTGAGGTGGTGGAGAAGCAGAACCAGAACCCAAGGCAGGCTGTGAGGTACCTTAAGGAGAAACCGGAGGAGGTGAAGAATTTGAGCGCTGCTCCATCTGCCATCGAGAAGATCCTGGATATCGAGAACCTTAAGATAGCGAGGGCGGGAGTGGAGATCATGAGGCTTTCCCTGGACTTTTCCAGAAGATACGGCCTTCTCTCCAGCGATGCCATCCACCTGGCGACGATGCAGGAAGAGGAAATAACCGCTCTGGCCTCTAATGATTCAGATTTTGAAAGGGTCGAATGGCTTAAGTTGTGGAAACCTTGACCCCGACCATCACTATTTTGCAGATGCTGTCGGAGGAGAGCTCCGCCCGCACCTAGTCTGAATTGTAAAGTCCTAGGCTGTCACGTACTCGCGGATCTCGACTTTGGCCCCCGATTTCGCCGCCGCCTCCGCCGAGGTCAGAAGCTCTGATGCTACCTTTTCATCGACGCGAGCCTCGCCGCAGTTCCGGCAAACCTGGGCGGGGACCCCCGTGATCACCATGATCAGACCGTCCCGCTCCAGGGTAACGGTCGTCGTCCCCGCCTCCGTCGAGCCTCTTTTACAGATGAGGCATCTCATGATCTCCTCCTCGGAAAATCCAAAGTCCCGATGATCCCGGTATTGAGTTATTGTTGAGCTATCGTTCTATTTCATCTATTCTTCTGGCCTCTCGATGGATGCGCCGCCCGGCGCAGTTCTGGGCCGGGCGGTCGGACGACTGGATCGTGAGAGAGGAGAGGTGCACCACATCGAGGGTCACCCTCAGATCCGTTCAGCTCTGAAGGGATGGGCGAGGAGGCTCGCACCCCGAAGATGATAGTATTTTGAATCAAACCCCTGGGCACAACAGAAAGAACATCTCATAGGGCTTTCCAAGAACCCCGTTTGAAGCTCTTTTGACGCAACCTATTAGTACATCTTCCCTTCAACCTTTGAATTGAGTTCATATCTAATGAGGAAGCGAATCATGAACCACCTCTTCGGCCCCGTCCCATCCCGCAGGCTCGGCCTCTCCCTGGGGGTCGACCTCCTGCCGTTCAAGACCTGCACCCTCGACTGCGTCTACTGCCAGCTGGGGCCGACGACCTGCCTCACCCTCTCCCGGGAGCGGCGCGTCTCCACCCCGGAGGTGCTGGCGGAGATCAGGTCCCGGGCGGAGGCGGTCGAGGAGGGAAGAGAGGAGGAGTTCGACTACCTCACCCTCGCCGGCTCCGGGGAGCCCCTCCTCCACCTGGGCCTCGACGAGATCATCCGGGGGGCTAAGGAGGTGATCGATAAACCCGTCGCCCTCCTGACGAACGGGACCCTCTTCTTCCGCGAGGAGGTCCGGCGGGAGGTTCTGGAGGCGGACCTGATCGTCCCCTCCCTGGACGCCGCGACGGCCGCGACTTTCCAAAGGGTGAACCGCCCCCACCCCGACCTGTCCATCGAGAAGGTCATCGAGGGGCTAGTCCACCTCCGGAAGGAGTTTTCCGGCGAGATATGGTTGGAGGTGATGCTCGTTTCGGGGATGAACGACTCCGAGGCCCCCCTCATCGCCGAGGCCGCCGAGGAGATCGGCGCCGATCGGGTCCAGCTCAACACCGTGGCGAGGCCTCCGGCGGAACCGGTCCAGCCCCTCTCACCAGATGAGATGGTGGGGATGCTGGAGGTATTCTCCAGCGCCGAGGTGATCGCCGACTGGACCAGGGAAGGTTCGAAGGGGACGAGGGCTCTGATCTTCGATCTCCTCTCCCGGCGGCCCTGCACCCTCGACGATCTGGCGGCCATCACCTCCCTTCATCGAAACGAGATATTGAAGTATCTGGAGGTCCTGGAGGCGGAGAGGAAGATATCGAGGCTCCACCACGGCGGTGGCCTCTACTTCCAGGCCCCGGATCGATGAGATCATCTCCGGCTGCGGCGGTCCTGTCTCGACGATTGGAGCCGGTCCGGTTCGGTCGGAGCAGACCGGTCCGGCCGACCTGTCGCCTTGTCGCCAGGTCGCCATAGAACTATGACCATTACGATCCTCGAATTTATAAGATGGTGTTCCCATGGAAGAATGCGATACAAACTGCGAATCCTGCGCTACAAAAGCAAGCTGCACAGATCCGAGAAAGGAGATGGCCGATGAGCTCTCCGCCGTCTCCGCCAGGATGGGAAGGGTGAAGCACAAGATCATGGTCGCCAGCGGCAAGGGCGGCGTCGGCAAGAGCACCGTCGCCGTCAACCTCGCCCGGTCCCTCCAGGCCCGGGGCTACCGGGTGGGAGTGCTGGACGCCGACATCACCGGCCCCAGCACTGCAAAGCTCTTGGGCGTTGAGACGTCGAGGCTCTCGGCCGGCCCGGAAGGGATAGAGCCCGTCGACTCCAGGGGGGTGAAGGTGATATCCATGGCCTTCGCCCTCTCGGGCCCCGACTCCGCCGTCGTCTGGCGGGGACCGATGAAGATGGCTGCGATAAAACAGTTCCTCTCCGACGTCTCCTGGGGCGACCTCGACTACCTCATCATCGACCTGCCGCCGGGGACGAGCGACGAGCCCCTCAGCGTCGTCCAGCTCCTCCCGGACCTATCCGGAGCCGTCATCGTCACCACACCCCAGGAGGTCGCCCTCCTCGACTCCAGGAAAGCGGTCAACATGGCCAAGTCGATGAAGGTTCCCATCCTGGGGATCGTCGAGAACATGAGCGGCCTGGTATGCCCCCACTGCGGCGAGGTCCTGGAGATCTTCAAGACCGGCGGTGGAGAGAGGGCTGCAAAAGAGCTGGACGTCCCCTTCCTGGGGGCTATACCCCTCGACCCGGAGGTCGCCCCCCTGGGGGACGACGGCGTCGCCTTCGTCGAGAGGAAGACCGCAGCGAGGGACGGCTTCGAGAAGGTCGTAGAGAGGATCCTCCAGGAGCTGGAGAGGCGCCGGAAGGCGAGCTGAAGAGGGTCCTGGAAGGGGATCCGAGAGGACCGCCGGAGAAGGGCTGCCAAGAGATCGAGACGGATAACGGCCGTCAGGAGAGGACCGCCGGAGAAAGGGAGACGATAAAAGGAGGGCTGGAAAGGGAGCTGGAAATGGAGCAGGAAAAGGGGGACTATAAAAGGGCCCTGGCGGGAGATGAGACCGGCCCATCGCCCCTTCAGGGCCAAAGGCCGTAATAGAAGTTCATCGCCATAATCCCGGCCCCCACCGCCACGCTGAAAGCGATGACCGCCTTGGGATCCAGCTTTATCGCCGTATCGTCCGCGTCGAAATACCTCATGAGACCGGCAGAGGACATAAGTCCGCTGCCCTCTGACTTCTTCTTCTTCGCCATGAACTCCTCCTATTCTATAGACCCCTTCAAGTACGTTTCGGCTACCTCACCCATCCGTCCCTCTCCCCGAAGGGGTAGTAGTCGGCCGCCAGATCCCCGATGGGCCTCGGAGCCGACTGGCAGGGTTTTCCGGTGCAGGAATGGTCTGACCAATAGTTTCCTCCCCTGAGGACCCCCCAGTCCCAGAGGTTTCCGCCGTCGTCTTCCGCCTGGACCTCGTTATCTATCAGGTTGTTCCTGTAGACGATGGACCCCGACGACCCCCGGATGGAGATGCCGACGACGTTACCGATGATGGAGTTGCCCGTGATCTCCGTCCCGTTGGAAGATAACAGCCCCATCCCGACGTCCCCGTTCGCCTCGGCGACGTTCATCCTGACCACGTTCGAATCCGACCCCAAGAGAAATAGGCCGTTCCTGCTGTTTCGAGATAGGGTGTTCTCTGCTATGAGGTTTTCGTGGGACTCCACCAGGAATATTCCGCTGTACCTGTTATCCGAGACCTCGTTTCCTGCGATCTCGTTTCCGTCGCTATCCTCTATCCTCATCCCGAGGCCGCCAGAGACGACGTTATCCAGGATCTTGCAGCCGACGGAGCCCCGGACAAAGAGGGCGTCGTTGGAGACGGCGCTCTCCATGACGGTGCAGCCCTCGCAGAAGGCGAGGGTGACGTGGCCGAACTCCCGGCCGCTGACCGCTTCGCCGGATCGGCGGTAGAGGTATAGGATCGGCTTTCCATCGATCTGGTTAGATTCGGATATCTGGTTGTTGAAGCTCCCCTCTTCCGAGCCGTCGACGTAAAGCCCCCAACGGACGGCGGCTAGGACGTTCCCCTCCAGGACGTTGGCCTGCGAGTCGGTGACGACGATCCCCGTGGCGAGGTTCTCAAAGCGGTTTCTGCTGAGGAGGTTTCCCCCCGACCCTTCGGAGATCATGATCCCAGCGTCAAGCTCCGAGAGATCGTTTTCGAAGATGTCGTTTTCCGTTGCAGAGAATAGGACGATCCCGTTCGTGGAGTATGAGATCGAATTTTCCCGGACGACGTTCTTTGAGGCGAAGTTTAAGGCTATGGCGTTGGTGGCGTTCTCAAAGTCGGAACCGATGATCGTATTGGCACTGGAGGAGCCTTCAAGGATGACGCCGTAACCGCAGTCCACCACGGAGTTCTTCTCCAACCTGTTCTCGTGGCTCTCGGTGATCAGGTATATCCCACGGCCGCAACCTTCGGCCCTGCTCCCCGATATGGCATTCGCAGACGAGGAGTTGAGGAGGACCCCCGCGAAGATGGAGCTTTTAGCCGCGTTCCCCTTTATCGCATTATCCCGAGATGAGAGGAGGACGATCCCGGTGTAGCCGCCCTCCTGCTGGTTATTCTCGATGAGGTTCTCCGAAGCGCCGCGGAGGAATATGCCGTGAACGTTATTCACCAGGACGTTATTTCTGATCTCGTTGCCCTTGGACTCGACGTAGATCCCGGGTCCGGCAAAGTCGGAGACGGTCAGCCCTTCGATCTTGCAGCCGTCGGCCAAAACCTCTATCCCTATATCGTTCCCGTCTCCGGCGAGGTTTATGACCCCCTCCTCCCCCCGTAGAGGCATCAAAGTCAGCCTCTTGTCCAGGACCAGATGTTCTCTATAAATTCCGGGCTTGATGTAGATCGTATCTCCGTCATTGGCGACGTCGACGACTCCGCCTATCGATCTGTACTGGGCGAAGCCGTCTTGGTCCACTATGTACATCCTGGCTTCAGCTCCGAAGATGGAGCCGGCAGATAGAATGATGATGATCGCTAGCGTCAGTCTCAGCATACGTCCACCTCGGCATAAGAGCCCTCCAATCCATAATACGTCTTTCCATCAGGAGGGGTGAGGCCAGGGGTCCGTGCAAAAATCTTATCTACGGTCCAGCCCATAGAACCGGAGTTGGTGATAGGGTTGACAAAAGTGGATTCTCACAAGCACTGCATCGTCTGCGGAAAAACCATCGAGGAGATGGATAGCTTCTGCGACGAGGTCTGCGAGTCTAAGTACAAATCCGCCCAGAGACGCCAGACCCTCTTCTTCTTGATCTTCATCGGCCTGTTGATCCTGATGCTCATCGTCCCCGCCATATTGAAAGCGCCCCAGGGTTGAATGGATATGAGAATTGCGGCCGTCGTTCTTATGATCGCGTTCTTCCTCGCCGCCCCGGCCACCGCCGGGGGAGGAAGAGATTACATCACGATCCGGGAGGTGACGATGTCTCTTCTCGACGGCGACGCCGTATTCGACGTCAAGTTCGGGCTCGACCCCTTCGCCAAGCTCTACGTCCTCGCCCTGGGAACGAAGCACATCGAGCCGGAGCTCTTGAGCATCTTCTCAGATTTCGATAACGTCACGGTGACGAAGACCGAGACAAACCGGGCGGTCATTGTATCGAAGGGGGCGGGGGAATATAGGAGCGGATACTACCTCTACGACTCGAAGAACTTGAGAGGAGAGGTCCCCAAGCTCACCGTCGTCTACCCCGAGCAGCTATCCCGCACCTTCTACAGGGCGTCTATGACCCCCAGCGTCTTCTCCGAGGCCTGAAAACCCCATGGCTTTGTAACTCCTCATCAACGACTGATCATTCCAATGGGATTCATCGCTGGATGGCCAACCCGAAGAGCTCCTCTGACGCTGGTCTGTGACCCACCCCTTCCTGGAGAAGGGCGGAGTCTCTGCCAGCAGCCGGACATCCCGGACCCCAGCCCGTCCATCCGTCGCCGACGTCTCGGCCATCTTTTGGGCATATATACTCCCCCGGATCAGGGGCGCGGACGTCTCACCCCCAACGGATCTGGACCATCTTTTCGCGTCCGACGGAGAAAAAGGGATATCTAAAGACGACATCTCATCCGTCAGCATGAACCGGGAACCTGTGACGTTTACACCCATAGGCGTCGTCCATTCCAACTTCGGAGAGCCGGAGGACCCCAAGACCATGAGAAACTCCCTCTCCACCCTAGAGATCGACGAGAAGTACAGAGAGGCCCTGACGGGGATCGAGAAGTTCCGCCACATCATAGTCATCTACCACATCCACCGGGCCCTGGGCTACGAGATGATGGTCCACCCCATGGGGGACGAGTCGATGGATAAGAGGGGGCTCTTTGCCACCAGAACCCCCAGAAGGCCAAACCCCATCGGCCTTACGGTGGTGGAGGTGTTGAACGTCCAGGAGGAGAAGATCACCGTCACCGGCCTCGACGCCCTGGACGGCAGCCCCATCCTGGACATCAAACCCTACGAGGAGCACTTCGACTCTCCACGGGGAGTGGAGATGGAGAAGGACCCCCATTACACCCCAAAGGACGGCTGAAGGCGGCCCCCCCGGGGAGGAGGGGGCCGGGATCGTCGCCGTCATCCGGGAAAAATCTTAATATCGGGGCGGAACAAATTAAGGCCTGAGGTGAATTATTTGAGATTAATGACCCTGCTGACGCTGGCGTTATCGGCGACCATCACTTTCGCTATCGCCTCCGAGGATCAGGCAGACGAGAACGGATACACAATAAAGCTGGCCTACACCGAGGATCTCGGGACCTTCCTCGTCGACGGCGAAGGGATGACCCTCTACCGCTTCGCAAACGACGATCCAGGAAGCGAGACCAGCGCCTGCTACGACACCTGCGCCGAGCGCTGGCCCGTATTCTTCGCCGACGAGATCAGCATCCCAGAGGGGCTTGAATGGATAGATTTCCAGGGCTTCGTCCGGGAGGACGGCGCCATCCAGACCACATACAAGGGATGGCCCCTCTACCGATACGTCGAGGATCTCGCCCCCGGCGACGTGAAAGGGCAGGGGGTGGGAGGGGTCTGGTTCGTCGTCGGCCCCTGAGGCCTGCGCTCCTGACGGAGGGCCCTCGCCCATTTTTTGGTCGTCCCTTTGGGGTCGGCCTCTCAGCCTCTCGGAACCTTTAAACGTTGAAGGCAGCATTCTGGATCACGGGGATGATATTGAAGATCACGATCTTTCTGGCCCTGACGGTGGCATCGTTGGCCTTCGTCACCGTCGGCGCGGCAGCCCCGGAGAAGACCATCGAGCTCGCCTCGAAGGAAGGCCTCGGCGACTACCTGGTGGATCAGGACGGAATGGCGCTCTACTATTTCGCCGAAGACACGCCCAGGAGCGGGACGAGCAGCTGCGGGGATACCTGCACCGTCTACTGGCCGCCTTTCCACACCGGCCAGATCGTACTGCCGATGGGGCTCAGCTCCTTCGACTTCAGCACCATCACCAGGGAAGATGGGCTGGTCCAGATCACATACAAGGGATGGCCGCTATACTACTACACCAACGACTATAGAGCAGGGGAGATCAAAGGGCATGGGATGTACGAAACATGGTTTGTGGCCGGCCCCGATATGATGCCCTGAAGATCAGAAGAAGACCAGGATATGACGACGCTTAACGCCAACGATCCCTCATGAAAGGGTCCGCAGATCTGGAAGAGGTCCCCATTCTCCGGTACTGGGAGCTCGACCTCCTCCGGGGCGTCGCCGTGACTATGATGATCGGCTTTCACGCCCTATATGATCTGGATTATTTCTCGGGACCGGGTCTCGTCGACGTCCACTCCGGAATCTGGCGGACATTCGCCCTGGCGACGGCCTCGATATTCCTCCTCCTCGTCGGCATCTCCCTCACCATCAGCTCCGCCAGGGCCAGGATCAGAGGCGAGGAGAGCTTCGCCCGGCATATCCGCCGGGGGGGGGTCATCTTCTCCTGGGGGGTGGTCATCACCGTTTCGACCATCCTCCTCCTCGAAGAAGGGTACATCCTCTTCGGCGTCCTCCACCTCATCGGAGCCTCCATAATCCTCTCCCCACCCTTCGAAAGACGACCCCTCAGAGCCCTCCTCGGGGGATCGGCGGCGGTATCCGCAGGGATCTTCCTCCGCCAGCTCTCCGTTGAGACCCCATGGCTCCTCTGGATCGGCCTCACCCCCAGCGGTTTTTATTCCCTCGACTACTTCCCCCTCCTCCCCTGGTTTGGGGTCGTCCTCCTGGGGATATCCCTCGGAGGGTTCCTCTACCCCGACGGCGAGAGGAGGTTTAACCTCCCGGATCTCTCCTTTCGTACCCCGGCAAGAGAGCTCACTATTCTTGGGAGAAACTCTCTGGCGATCTACCTCCTCCACCAGCCGGTCCTCATAATATCGATGAAGATCCTCGGCGTAATCGATCTCGCTGGGAGGATAACTCTCAACATTGCCTGAGGACGAGGTCGAAGTCGAAGTCGAAGTCGAAAGTTCGTGGATAAGAGAGGAAAAGGGGGGAAGAACGGAGAGAATAACGGGGAGAGGAAGGACTGTGAAAAGAGGATTTTGATATAGTCGATCAAAAAGGGGCTATAGAGGCGGAAAACCGCCTCCTGCCTACGGTCCCATCACTGCTTGGAGAGCTTGGGGGTCAAGACTGCGAGATATATCGCGGCCAAGGCCACGACGACGTAGACCACAGTCTCCAGGATCGGCATCCATCCCAGGAGCCTGCTCACCAGGTTGAAACCGAAGGCATAGAGCCCCCAGTTGAGACCACCTATTATCACCAGCACTATGGCCAGCATGTCTATTGGAGCCAGCTTTGGCAACATAACACCTCCGCATCAACAATTCGTCTAAGTATTTAATATACTTTTTGGATTTTTAGATCCAAAACCTGCCGCCCCTCACCTCCGCCGCCCCTCCTTCGACCCTCACATCCAGGGAGACGAGGGCTGAGAAGAAGCCCCTGGTGGCCTTCGGCGCGCCAACCATCCGGGCTGTCATCACCGGGTCCCTGTAAGTCAGATCCCATCCGCCGTCTCTAAAGGCGGCGGAGACGATGACGTCGTAGCTCCTCCACCGGAATGTCCTCACCTGAGGGAGGGCTTCGGCGAGACCGACGGCTTCGGTGAGCCCTTCCCGGAGAGGTCCTTCGAGCCTATTGAAGCTCTCCAGAAGCTCAAGACCTCCGGTAGGTCCACCGCTGCCGTAGACCCTCACCTGCCCTCCATCCTCGACGAGGACGGTCCAGCTGAAGAGGCCGGGGGCGGGAAAGGCGACGGCTTCCGCGCCTGCGGCCTCTACAGCCCGGTCCCTCTCCGCCAGCCTCACGCCCCCCGTCAGGACGATGAGGAGGAGAAGGATGAGGAGCGCCTTGCGAGGGTCGACGGAATTTGGCCTCTTTATAAAGAGGACGATGACCCCGAGGCTCGCCAGGAGGAGAGGGGCCTCGGAGTAGAAGAATATCTCAAGGGACCACCTGGCGGGGTCGATGGGGTAGAGGAGGGGGACGCCCCGGGTGGTGAGGGTGTCGAGGGCGAGGTGGATGAGGACCCCAACGGAGGCGAAGAGGACCGTCCGGCTCGAGAACCGCAGATCGACCCCGGACCGTTCCGATGTCCAGGACCTGACCTGCCAGGAAGTGAAGATGCGCAGGACGAGGAGGGCGGCGAAGAACCCGAAGAAGAGGCTGTGGGTGATCCCCCGGTGGACGAGAAGAAAGAAGTTGGGGAGGATCCAGTTCATCGGCAAAAGGAGGAAGTCCAGGTCCAAGGCCAAACCCCCCAGGACGAGGGCTGCAGTCTCCTCGCCGCTCCTCTTGAAGCTCCTTCCTGCGAGGTACGGTATGGCGATGTGGGTGAAAAGGTCCATGACACCTCCTTTGAGATCCGGTCTGGGGCTTTATGCCGATCGCAAAAAGGCGGAGTGGGGCGATGAGCCCCACTAACCTCCGATCACCCATGGGCTCTAGATCTTCAGGGGATCTGCGAACTCCAACACCATGGGCGGAAACTCAAAGCTCCAATCAAACCTCATCTCTTCTCCGAAGAGGTCGGGGATCTCTGGGCTAGAATCGAACGGTCCCACCATATCTCCGCCGGAGGGAGCCGAGGGGCCGGGGACGACGGCGACAGGTGCCTCAACCGTCTCGGCCGCCGTATCCAGGGTGACGCCGGAGGGTATTATGAAGGGCGTCTCGGGGCAGCCCAGGAGGTTGATGCTATAGTAGGAGTACCTCATGTTGTGTTCTCCGCCCTCCACAACCCCAATGAACTTCTCCTTAGAGAGCTGGTTTATGAGGCCGATGTTGGTGACAGGCCCGCCGGACGCGTTCCACCTGGTTTCGTTGAACATCTCCTCCCAGAAGGCTCGATCGAACTTCTGGGACGGGCTGTTTTCGATGTTTCCAGGGTTGATCAGGCCGTATCTGGAGTTTCCGATGAAGGCAAAAGCCCCACCTTTAGAGGTGACGAAGTGCTCAAGGACGGAGTCGTGGGGGAGGTAAACCCCCGCAGGATCCCTGTTGTCGAAGGACGCGGCGTAACCGGCCTGGGAGTACCCGAGGAAGTACTTCTCGTTGGTGAGGGCGTCGGCGTGGTTGTATCCCATCTTCATGACGTAAGCGACGATGTCGCAGAAGTTGGAAGTCCCGATGTGGTTTATGGCGTGGATGTAGTTGCCGTTTATCTCCTCTATCAGATGCGCCCTGTTCCAGTCGTGCTGGTTGCAGTTGCATTCGTCTCCGGGGTGGTCTCTGTCATAGAGGGTGTGGACGTAAAACGCCTCGGGGAATAACTCCTTTATCCTGTCTTTGAAATCTCCTCCCCACCACCAGTCCACCGTCTCAGGAGGCTGCCCTTCGGCATCGCCCTCGCTGGCCTTGGGATATACCATCGGCTCCAGGTACTCGCCCACCATCCATATCCCCTTAAGGTAGCGGTCGTTGGATGGGGTGGACTCATAGGCTATCGTCTTTCGAACGAAGTTCGACAGCTCGACGTAGTTATCCACAGGAGCCCTCCCTACGTAGACGTCGGCCATCAAATTCACGCCGGAACCGCCGTAGACGCCGGTGGCGTTCTTGAAGTCTCCATCGAGACAGGCGTAATAGAGGTCGGATGCTATCCCTATCCTATCTGCCGGAAGACCGCAGGAATGCGGATCAGGCTCATAAGCCCAGGCATAAAGGAGCCTCGCGGGGACGATGGCGTCCCAGGTCTCTCCGCCGATCCTCGCCCCATCGCCGTCGCCGCCCAGGAGGACGTATCTCAGCTCGTTGTTGTCGTAGGCGTCTTTGATGAAGTCGCGAATGATCTCCGGCTCATCCTGGTGGGCGGACCGCCTATAGTTGGCGTATATATCCTCCACGGTGACTATCGTAGCGTTGACCCCTCTCGCCTCCTTCTTCTCGATGAGGGCCTGGAAGTTATATGGGCCTGGCGCCTCCTTGAGGTACTGGTTCGTTATGATGACGTATTCGTATTTCCCGTCCAGGAGGAGCGATCTGCCCGTCGAAACCAGGTCCGACGGATAGGTGGTCGCCTTCTCCGGGTTGTCCACCATCATCTCTACCTCCTGCCGGTCCTGGGCAAGCCCTCTGAAACGGCCCATATCGAGGGTCTCGGCCGGGCCGGTTTTAACCTCGACGTCGAAGGCCCCGAAGCTGTAAGCTTCACCGGTCTTGGGGATGTAGCTGATGGGGTAGAGGTTTATGAAAAGGATGCTGTATCCGTGCTTCTTCTGGACCCCCAGGACCGAGTATGCCGCCTCCGGATAGGGACTCATCGATTCGTATATCGACTCGTCGAGGAAGGAGGGGTCTGGAGAGGTCCAGTTTTCCTGTGGACGGCAATCGGTACAGTTGCTGGTGAAGCCCAGGGGTACCGCCTCCCGGCCGGGGCTTATCGAGAGCCTGCCGATGTACCTCTCGTTTCCGGGGACGACCTTTATCTCCTGGACCTCCTCGCCGTACGGTATCAGTATCCTGGCGGTCCTGACGGGGACCGTCGGCTCTCCGGGGACGATCCTATCGTACAGCCCAGGAATCGTCACCGAGTCGCGGATCTCAATAGATCCATCGGGGGTCGTCAGCGTCTCCACGCCCCGCTCTATAGTCGGATCGTCAAGAAGGTACTGCATCACGACCTTGCCGGTGCTGGCGGAATCTGCCGCAGCCAAGGCAGATGGAAAGATCGTCGAACCCAAAGAGAGGCTCAGAAGGCAGATCAGAGCCACTGAAATAATTTTTTTCATAATTCTCCCTCATACTTCAGGACCGCAGAGATCGAGCTTCAGCGCTGACACCCACCAGAATTAGCGTCCTTGGATGATCCGGATATTTCATATCCAGCTCACCTCCATCGAAAGCCGATCCGCCCTTTCGATCAAAGAGTTATACGGTCCCCTCTTCATTGCTTAAATGCATATTCTCTTGAAAAACTATTTAACAATTTCCCACGCCTCGAAAGGCCGCTGGCAAGAAGGCTCTGCGGGAAGGCGGCGGAGAGGACCGGTCCCGGCCGAAGGGAGGAGGGTCCTGGTGAAGGGCCGGAAGGGAACGCACGGAGATGACGGATCAGAAAGGGGCGGGATCGGCTGGAAGAGGGGTCATCTCAGCCCCGCCTCCTCCTGTGGATGTAAGCCCCGACGGCCGCGAGGATGATCAAGGCAGCGACGACGGGAAGGGCGTAAGACCTCTTGGCACCTCCCACATTCACCGGGATCTTCATGCTCTCGGAGATGACCGTCCCACCCCTGATGTCTGTATACTTGATCTCGCTGTTGATGCTGTAGGGCTTCTCCGTCGCGTCGGAGTCGACGTCGATCTTGAACCTGACGGCCCTCACCTCGCCAGGGAGGAGGGTTCCTATGTAGGCCTGATCGTCGGTGGAGGAGAAGGGCTTGAAGACGGATAGCCTCGCTATCGCGTCCTCGGCCACCTCCTCGCCGGTGTTCCTGAATGTCACCTCGATGATCCCAGACTTCTCGCCAGCCCGGAGGTCTGCCTCGACTTCAGCGATCTCGAAGTACGCCTCCTTCTTGACCTTCACGGGGATGGTGACGGTCTCGTTGGCCCTCTGGTACCAGTACGCTGTCCGAAACCCCCGGAGGCGACCTTCGGCGTCGAGGCTGTCGGCGTCCACCTCGACGTTGTACTGGTAGTCGTAGGATAGGTCGAGGAAGAGAGGATACTCGCCCGCCGGAGTGCGGCTGGATATCTTGATGGCGAAATTCATCGAATCTCTCGACCTCTCGCCCGCCCGGAGCGCCTCGATCACCTGGTCGCCGGACTTCACCTCGATCATATCGTTTCCGGACCTGAGGGTCCCGGTTATCCCCAGAGCCGTCGTCCTCTCCCATTCGTAGTCGAGCTCCCGGTCCGCCAGCATCTGGTCCATCCTCGAGTCCGCCTTCTTGTCGGCCTTGAAGCCCATGATCCTGCCATAGTTGGCGAGGTCGACGTGGAGGGTGACGGTCCCGCCCCGGTCGAACTCCCTCGTCCCGGCGAGGGACGCGTCGAGCTGGGGCGATCCGGAGACGGTCCAGTAGTTCTCCAGGGAGACCGAGGGTATGTAGTTATCAGAGGCGCCGGCGGGAGCCGAGCCGACGAGGGCCAGGGCGATGAACAGGAACGCCGTTACATGGACGAAATTGACGATCTTTATCAATCCTTCAACCTCCTGAAGGGCATTAATAGCAGGTTTGAGGCTCTGACCTTCACCGTCGCCTCATGTCTCCTCCAGTACTCGAACCTTATAAGAAGCACCGGAAATACGGTGAAGGTTGCGAAGAGGGCGAATATGACCGAGAGGACGGTTATCGTTCCGAAGCTGCTGGTCATGGGGAAGGGGGAGGCTATGAGGGCGGAGAAGCCGAAGATGGTGGTGAGCCCCGAGGCGACTATCGCAGCCCCGATAGACCCCGTGGCGGTCAAGAGCGCCTCCATGACGTCCTCTGTCTTCTCCTTCTCCTCATAGAACCGCTCCATCGTCAGAATGCCGTACTCCGACCCCACCCCCAGGATCAGAGCCCCCAGGGTGGCGGTCATGGGGTTGTACATCATCCCGGATACGTACATCACTCCGCCCATCCAGCCGATGACGATGAACATCGGAAGCACCGGCAGGACCGCCTTAACCAGGTCTCTGTAGATGACCAGGAGTATGAAGAATATCAGGACTAGACCGATGAAGGTCATCCTCATCCTCCCGGTGGTGAGGGCGCCTATGACGGAATTCATCACCGCCATCTCTCCTGTCTGGGTGACGGAGATCCCTGGGGGGTGTTCGAACCATAAGAGATCCTTGTCGATCTCGTTTGTGAGCCGCTCGATCCCCACCTGGCCGAGGCTTTCGAAGGCGTCGCCTATCTCCAGGATGATCTGGGCGGTGTCGTGGCCGTCGATGTACTGGTATTTGAGATGGTCGGGGACTCGGTCCAGGATGGCCGCCACCTCAGACCGATCCTGGGGGATCGACCCTCCGTTGTAGCTTTTGACGAGGGAGGCGAGGCTAGTGGCCCCGTAGACCTTCTCCCTCGATCTCGCTACGTAGTCGCCGAACTCATCCATCCAGATCAGGGTCGATGGGTCGATGACATCCCCCTGGACGATGATGTTCAGCTGGTCTTCGCCGCCGAATATGTCGTTGAGGTGGCGGAACTGGCTGAGGGGCGGGAGGTCCTGGGGTATGAACTCGTTCATGTCCGTCTCTATGGGGACCATAGTATCAGCATAAAGGCCGACCAAGGCGAGGACGAGGGCTGTCGCCAGAAATATCCTCCACCTGCAGAGGATGAAGGTCACGTACCTTACGATCAGAGGGGCTATCGGAGATTTTTTTCCCCTCCTTTCAAGGCCGCATCTGACGTTTCTGTCGTTTCGCCCCCTCTCCATCTGGTGTATTATGGTAACCCCCACGAAGAGAGAGGAGATGTAGCACATGATGATGCCGACGAGGCACAGGAGGCCGAAGTCCCTCACCATGGGGACCGACGACGAGAAGAGGGAGAAGAAACCCGCCCCAGTGATGATCAGGGCGATGAAGACGGCCGGAGCGGTGTGGGCCACCGTCTCTATAGCCGCCATGGCGACGGATCCGCCCCGCTGGAACTCCTCTTCGATCCTGTTCTGGAACTGGATGGCGTAATCGATCCCAAGGCCGATGAGGATCGGAAAGGCCGCCATGGAGACCATCGTCAGAGGGACCTGGAGAAGTCCCATCATCCCGAAAGTCCAGATTATCCCCAGAAATACTACGGGCAGCGGCAGCAGGGGGAGGCTGACATGCCTGAAGACGAGGAAGAGGGCCACCACCATCAGAAGGCCGGAGATCATGAGAAGGGTCCCCATGGAGGTGTTCATCTCCCGCTCTATCTCGTCGCCGAGGGCGATCTCGCCGGTGACTATCGTATCGGCCCCCGCAGGAAACTCCGCCATCGCCACCGCCGAGCGGGCCTCCGGCAGGACCGCCTTGAGGCTTTCCTGAGGGATGTAAGTCGGAAGATCGATGGGAATTATGGTATGCCTCCGGTCAGGGAGGATGGCGTTGAGGGCCGCGGGGTTCGTCCTCTCCAGAACCTCCAGGATCTCGTCGATCCTCTCCTGGCTGTCGGGGACCCTCCGAACGCCCGTAGCATCGGCCTCCACCTCCATCACCATCTCGGCGATGCTGACCGTCCCCAGGACGTGATCCACCGCCTCCATCTGGCGGGTCAGCCTTTCCATCGCCTTCAGGGACCCAGGACTCGTCGCCGCGTCCCCCTCCACCAGGACGACGATGGACTGGGTCCCGAACCGATCGTTGTATAGGTGGGAGAACTCCACGTACAGCCTGGAGTCCGGGTCGACGAAGGTCTCCGTCTCCGTCTCCATGGTGATCGTCTGGGCGTAGTGGATCGATCCCACCGTCAGAAGCGCCGCCACCATCAGGATGACGATGGGATTGCCCTCGATCCACCTGCCCAGCCGCTCTCCGTTGCTCGTGATCAGCACCTTCATAAATTCTTTACACGATATTGGAAGATTCCGAATCTTCGGAGCTTTCGGAGGATACGAAATGTACTTAAAGCTTATGGCGGAGCCATCATCGATGAATCGGCAAGACGCTCGACCCGACGAGGCGGCGAGAGGCTGCATGGTCGACGCCAGCATAAGGGTTGCGAAGATGCTGGGGTACAGCGACGCTGCCGGGGCCATCAGGGGATATCTGATGACGGCAGACACCCCCCTCTCCCTCGACGATCTGGCGGAGGTGACGGGCTACAGCAAGTCCACCGTCAGCACCAACATGGCCCAGCTGGAGAGGATGGGGATAGTCCGACGGGCCCGCAGGCCCGGGGACAAGAGGCTCTACTACTCCACCATAATAAGCATAGACGAGGGCAGGAAGGTCCACAACGAGATCTTCAGGGAGATCATGCAGATCCTCGCCGCCGGAGCCGGGGAGGCGATGGAGAACCTGGAGGCGGCCGGAGGAGGGGAAGAGGCGGAGAGGCTCAGAGGGCGGCTTGAGTCGATCAGAGACGACTGCATCGGGGGTCAGAGGTTCGCCGATCTCCTGGATCAGTTCTCCTTCCAGGATCTGACGGAGATCCTCGGACGGGAGGTCGAAGGGCGGAGGAAGGGAGTGAAGTGATCCGGGACGAGGGATCGATAAGGGGAGTCGGTTCTGATGGGGATCGGTCCTGCAGCCCTGGCTTTACATAGGCGGAATGCAAGCCCCGGCCTTCAGGATAGAACCTCATGAAAGTAGATCATCGGATCTTTGAAGTCCTCTTCATATCGGTCTTCGCCGCGATGCTCGGCCTCGGCATAGTCGGGCCCCTCCTCCCCATATACGCCGAGAACCTGGGGGCTAGCGGCCTTTGGATCGGGATCATCTTCTCAGGGTTTGCGGCCGCCAGGGCGATATTCATGCCCATCGTCGGGAGGCTCTCCGACGAGTCGGGGAGGAAGAAGTTCATAGTCTTGGGGCTATTCGCCTACGCCGCCCTCTCCCTCGGATACGTCACCGCCGGCAGCGTATACTCCCTCACCGCCGTCAGGTTCCTCCACGGGATCGCCTCGGCGATGGTCGTCCCCATCGCCATGGCCTACATCGGCGACCTCTCCCGGAAGGGGGAGGAGGGGACGCTGATGGCGAAGTTTCAGGTCTCCTTCTTCCTGGGCCTAGGCTCGGGCCCCCTCCTGGGGGGGGTGCTGAACGACGCCTTCGGATTCTCCTCGGCCTTTTACGCCATGGCCGCCCTCTCGGCCCTGGCTTTTCTGGTGGTCGTCGTCTTCCTCCCGGAGACCGGCGGCCGATCCTCCAGAGGGAAGGGCGAGAGGATATCCTATAGAGGGGTCCTGGGCCATCCCGCGGTCCCGGCGGTCCTCGCCTTCACCGCCCTCAACGCCATGGTCCGGGGGCTCCTTCTCGTCTTCATGCCCCTCTTCGCCCCAGATATCTCCGTAGTCCCCGGCCAGGTGGGGCTGATCCTCACCGTATCCATATTCATGATGGCGATATTCCAGGTGCCCCTGGGGAGGATGGCAGACAGGGGGAGGGCCGATGTCATGATCCTCGGAGGATCCGTCGTCTCCGCCGCCAGCCTCGCCCTGATACCAGCCGCCGCGAGCTTCTGGGACCTCTTCCTCGTCGCCTCCGTCAACGGCCTGGGAAGCGCCTGCATGATGCCTGCCCTGATGGCCCTGACGGTGAAGCTGGGAAAGAAGATAGGGATGGGGACCTCCATGGGCGCCTACAACACCGCCATGAGCCTCGGGATGATTGCGGCGCCCCTCCTGGGAGGGCTCGTTATGGACCTCTCCACCATCGATGCCGTCTTCATCCTGGGTGGGGTCGGGGGCATCGGTGCCACCATCGCCATTTACATCTCAACGATGAGAGCTCTGGGGTCGGTGGCGGCCCAGGGACCGTCCTCATAGAAGAGGGCCGCCACCATTCCTGTCGTCACCCCCATTATAATCGTCATCATCGTCATCGCCACCCACTGCCACCATCAACATCCTCTAACCACAACAAAAGCAGGGACCGTCAAGCCACAGGCTCCTCTTTGGGGATGGTGAACCTGAAGACCGACCCCTCGCCTGGGACGGACTCCGCCCAGACCTCCCCGCCCCAGGTCTCGACGATCTTCTTGACGGTGGCGAGGCCTATCCCCGACCCCTCCCCGGACCTCTCCAGGCGGGTGAAGGGGTCGAATATCTTATCCCGGTAGATCATCTCGAAGCCGATGCCGTTGTCCCTGACCCAGAACTCGTACTCGCCGTCTCTTTCGGTGCATCCCACCTCGATCTCAATATGATCTTTTGAATATTTCAGGCTGTTTTCCAGAAGGTTAGAAAAGATCTGCTTTGCCCGGGACCTATCGCAGCTGATGATGGGAAAATCCCCCACCAATCGGAGATCGACGGGCTTTCCTCCTCCCATCCATTTCGCGTCCTCATAGGCTTCCTCGATCAGCCTTTTCGTATCGACCTTCTCTGGCAGGTATACCACCCTCCCTATCCGGGAATAGTCCAAGAGGTCCAGGATCAGCCGATCCATGTTGGCCGCGATCTTCCCGATCCTCTCCAGGTACCTTTTGCCGACGTCGGGAAGCCCATCGCCGTAGTCCTCCTGGAGGGCCAGGGCGAACCCCTGTATCCCCCGGAGGGGCGCTCTCAGATCGTGAGATATTGTGTAGGCGAAGCTCTCAAGCTCCCGGTTTAGGGTCTTGAGCCTCTCTTCATACTCGATCGTCTGGGATATGTCTCTGGCCACAGCTATGGTGGCGATCAGCCCTCCGTCTTTGCTGGTGACGGGAGCGAAGCTGATGGATGCGGGGAAGGTGGACCCGTCCTTTCGAACGCAGATCATCCGGACCCTTTCGCCTCTCTCACCATCCTCCGACGGGATCTCGTCCCCGAATTCTAGGATGAAGTCCTTGTAGATCCTTCCCCGGGCCTCCTCGAGCTCAAACCCGAACATATCCAGGAGAGCAGGGTTTGCGAAGAGGAGATGGTCTGTCTTGTCGAAGATGGCGATCCCGTCGTTGGAGGACTCGATGGCATCCATGAAGAGGAGCATCTGCTCTTCCAGCCACCGATCGTAAGATATGTCGTGGCCGAAGGCGATCACCCTCTCGATCTCGCCGGTCTTGCTCCGGACCGCGCTCCAACCCCAGCGGATCGTCATATCGTCGCCGGACCGGCTGATGACCGCCGCCTCCATCTGCCCCGCAGCCCTCCCCTCGAAGATGGAAGAAACGTGGACCTCGAAGGGCTCTCTATCGGCCTTTGAGACGAAGCAGTCGAAGAAGTTGGTCCCCATCACATCTTTTGCATGGTGGCCCGTCACCTTCTCAGCCCCCCGGTTGAAGAGGGTGATCCTCCCCCGGGGATCGAGGCCGACGATGAAGAGGTCAGCGCCCTCGATTATCCCCCTGGAGAACTCCCGTTCATAGCGGATATCCTCTTCCATCCTGGCGTATTCCGTCATGTCCTGGCCGGTGATGACGGTCCCGATCCTCTGGCCGTCGCTGTCATTTAGGGTTATGCCGCTCCAGGTGATCGTCCTCTCGGCCCCGGATTTGGCCAAAATTTTTGATCTATGGCTCTCTATGGTCATGCCCGTCTCGATCTCATCGAGGGAGGCGAGGAAGTCCGACCTCTCCAGGGGATCGGGAAGGAGGATCGTCCAGATCTCCTCGTCCCCCAAAACCTCCTGGGTGGAGTATCCGGTCACCTCTTCGGCCGCCCGGTTCCAGAGGAAGATCCTCTTCTTCCTATCGACGACGCAGATCATGGGGCTTGCGATCTCCACCAGCGTTTCGCTTAAGTCCGCCAGCTTCTTGATGTTCTCCTCCACCCTCTTGCGTTCGGTGATGTCTAAGATCGTCCCCCTGAGGCCGACGGGCCTCCCATCCCGGATGATGGGCCGGGAGTAGACTATCAGATGGAAGGTGGACCCCTCCTTCTTCAGCCCCGTGTACTCATATGCGAAGACCCGATCCTCGTGAAGACTTCTCCGGAAGTTCTCCATCATGTTCTCCCGGTCTTCATAGGCGAATACAGCAAAGATGTTGACCCCCTCTTCCAGGTCGCCACGGTCGTATCCGAAGAGGTCGAAGGCGGTCTGGTTGGCGAAGGTCACTTTCCCCTGAAGGTCACATTCGAATATCGGCTGGGGGAGGGTGTCTGCCATCTCTCGAAACCTCCGTTCGCTCTCGACGAGGGCCATCTCCATCTCTTTCCTTTCAGTTATGTCGAGAGCTATTCCCTCAACATGGGTCACGGAGCCGTCATCATCCCGGCTGATCCAGATGTTGCTGGCAAGCCATCGGACCTCGCCAGACGAGTCAAGAACTCTGAACTCCTGATAGAAGCTGTCGGATCCGTCCTCGATCTGCCGTTTCAATTCGCAGACCACCAGCTCCATATCGTCGGGATGGACTAAGCTGCCAACAAACGAAGCGGCTCCGGAATAAAAGTCATCGGGGGTGTATCCTAATTGGATGACGTTTTCTGATACGAACTCGACGGGGCCTCCGAGAGGAACGCGCTGGACGAAGGCGATGGCAGGACTTCGGCTGACGATCCGCTCCAGCTCTATCCGCTTCTGCGAACCTTCAAAGATCGCTTCTTCCATCTCTTTTCGCCAGGTGATATCCTGCATCACACCCGCCAAATTGGTGGGCCTGCCTTCTTCGTCCCTCTTCACCACTAGACCGCGATCGTGGACCCATTTGACGGCGCCGCAGGAGATGGTCCTGTAGTCCAGATCCAGAAGGGGCGTCTTTCCCCCGACGATATCCCCGAGGACCTTCTGCACCTCTGGGAGGTCTTCAGGATGGATCGACCTCTTCCAGTGCTCACCGGTGCTCTCTTCGACGGGACCAAGCCCGATCATCTCGGCGTATCGGTGGTTGCCCACAACCTCGTCGGTCATGAGATCCCAGTTCCATACGGCGAGATCTGCCCCCTCGATGGCCAGCTTCAGCCGCTCCTCGCTCTCCTTGAGCGCCTCTTCGACCTCCTTTGGTTCGGTTATATCCACCAGGATCCCGTGGAGTCCGACTAGCCCCCCCTCGTCGATCGTCCTCCCGTAGGTCCTAGCCCATCGGACGGCCCCACTTTTGTCTATGAACCTCAGCTCCGAGACGGTCGATCCGCCACGGAAGGCGGCCTTCAACCTCTCTTCCAGGAGGTCTGCGTCCTCCTGATGAACGAATCGATAGACGTCCTCGCCGAGGATCTCCCCAGGAGAGTACCCCAATATCCTCTCGACGGCGGAGCTGACATAGGCGATCCTTCCCTGAGGCTCGACGACGTAGATCACCCCGTCGACGTTCTCCACCAGAGATCGATACCTCTCCATCGACCCTTTGAGAGCCTCGTTCGTCCGAACGAGCTCGTCGTCCCTTCTCTTGCGGTCTTCCAGGGATCTTCGGAGGCTCGTCAGGGCCGAGGAGATCTCTTCGAGGCCTCCGGCCAGCTCTTCTCTTGAGAGGCATTCGTCTCCGAGGAGGGCTCTTATCCGCCTTTCCGCTCTATCGATCTCTTCATCCAGAATTGCATGGCTCATATCGTCGACAACTCCTCGGAAGGTCACAACTTTTCTTGGTCGATACCCATATACGGTTTGAGATGGCGATCCTTCGATCTAAAGGGCTTTCACCTACGGCGCAAGGCTTCTGGTCCATCGAACGGTCCAGTTATTTCCGGGATATCGAGTCAACTTGGAAGAAGATGGATATAACGATTTAGCATCAGATCCTCACCGCAACAGATGCCAGGCTCCTCGAATCGGAAGTTCGGGCAGGTCCCGTCTCAGCCCGCGACACCGCCTTGCGGGTTCGGGGAAACCTTAATGGAGGGGAAGCAGGAGACTCTCGGCCATGGAGCCCCTTTCAGAACTGGTCGTACTGCTGGGAAGCGAAGACTACTTCGAGAGGCAGGCCGCCGCCTGGAAGCTGGTGGAGGCGGGGTCCAAGGCGACGGAGCCGCTCCTGAAGGCGCTGGAAAAAGGCAAAAATCCCCAGGTCCGGTTCAAGGCCGCGTGGGCCCTGGGAAAGATAAAGGATGCAAGGACCATCGAACCCCTAGCAAAAGCCCTCTCTCTGGACGAGGACCCCGTCGTCCGGGAGTGGGCGGCGTCGGCTCTGGAGGCGATCGGCGACCCCAGAGCGGTCCCGGCCCTCGCGGTGTCCCTCGCAAGAGATCCGTCCCGGGAGGTGAGGCTCCGGTCTTCCCTCGCCCTCGTCGCCTTCGGCGCCGGGGAGGCCTTCGAAGGGCTTCTGAAAGAGGGGGACCTGGAGGCGAAGAGGATGGCGGTGGTGGGCCTCGGCCGCCTCCGTTCTCGAGGATCGATGGCGATGGTGGCACCTTTCATCGGGGCCGAGGACGCGGAGCTTCGGAGGAGGGCGGCTTGGTCCCTGGGGGAGATGGGAGCGCCGGAGGCGGCACCCCACCTCTCGCCGGCCTTGTCGGATGAGAGCGCCGCCGTCAGGATGGAGGCGGCCAACTCCCTCGCGAAGATCGGTGGCCCTGAGGCGTGCAGGATGGCGGCGTCCCTCCTCGATGACGTAGACCCCCGGGTGAGGCTCGCCGCCGTAACCGCCCTCGGGGAGATCGGCCTCGCCGACGCCCTCGACCGGCTGGTGGAGGTCGTCTTCGGCGGCGACGACGAGGAGATCCGGGCCTGGGCCGCCTGGTCCCTGGGGGAGATCGGAGACCCCCGGGCGATCGAGCACCTCCAGGAGGCGTGCGTCAGGGGCCCGCCGAAGGTCAGGGATAAGGCCCTGGACTCTCTGGTGGAGGTATTCGACATCGTCGGAGGCTAGGAAGATGGAGAGGTCTAGCCGACGACCCTCAGGCACCGTCACCTATTTTTCCGCCGGGATCTTCTGATGGGCGATGAACCTTGAGTCTCTCGCGGCAGAGCTTCGTGGGTTTGTGGGGATAACCCGCAAGAAGGCCATAGGCGATCTCGTAGGCCACTTTCCTGTAGAATCGGACCTGATCATAGCCTCTTTCGGGGAGGATGCGGCGGTCATCGACGACGGCGACGAGGTGATGCTCCTGGCCGCCGACGGAATATGGTCTCGACTTCTGGAGGCCGATGCCGAGTGGGCCGGCTACTGTGCCGTCCTCGTGAACGTCCACGACATCGCGGCGATGGGGGGCTGGCCTGTGGCGATGGTGGACGTCTTCAGCGTAGATTCGCCCGACCTCGCAGAGGAGGTCCTCCGGGGCCTCTTGAAGGGGATCGAGAAGTTCGCCGTCCCCATCGTCGGAGGGCACTTCCATCCGGACACCCCTTACAGCTCCCTGGACGTCGCCATCCTCGGCAAGGCGAAGAAGGGGGCGGTCATCCTCAGCTCCTCGGCGGAGCCGGGCGACTCCGTCGTCGTGGGGGTAGACCTCGACGGGAGGGTCCACCCGAAGTTCGCCATCAACTGGGACTCCACCAGCTTCAAGGAAGGGGAGGTCCTCCTCCGACAGCTCGGATCGATGAGGGAGCTTGGGGAACGGGGCCTGGTGACGGCGGGAAAAGACATCAGCAACCCCGGGATGCTGGGGACCCTGGGGATGCTCCTGGAGTCGAGCCAGAAAGGGGCGGTCGTCGACCTCGACCTCCTCCCCCGGCCCGAGGGGATGGATATGCTAGCCTGGCAGAAGATGTATCCGGGGATGGGCTTCGTCGTGACGGCTCCGCAGGAGAAGGCCGGAGAGGTCGTCCGGGTCTTTATTGAACGGGGGCTCGCCTCCGCCGTCGTAGGGAGGGTGACCGAAGAGCGCAAGCTGGTGATATCGTCGGAATATGAGAAGGCGGTCCTCTTCGACTTCGAGGCCGAGACGATCACGGGCATCAGGTGATCCCGTGGACGGAAGGTTCGTCGACCGGATGGAGCGGGCCGCAAAAGGCCGGCGCGCCAGGATCGGCATCGGCGCCGACGGCAGCCCAGAGCTATGGGCCGGGATCGAAGAGGCGGGAGAGTTCGCCGAGGTCGTCCTGGTGGGGGACCCCGGCTGCGACCTCGGGGAAGAGGTGGCCGTCGTCGGGGCGGACGACCCCGCCTCGGCCCTGGTGGAGCTTCTGGAGAAGGGGGAGATCGACGGCGCCGTAAGGGGAAACCTCTCTGCCACCAGGGTGATGAGGAAGATAGCCGGGACCTTCGATGTGAGGGTTCGAAGGATCTCTCTCCTGGCGCTGCCGGACTGGTCCTTCTTCCTCGCCCCCGTGGGAATAGACGAGGGGGAGACCGTATCCGCCCGGCGGGATCTGGCTGTGATGGGGGCCGAGTACCTCCGGGGGATGGGGGTCGACGCCCAGGTCTCGATCCTATCCGGGGGGAGGATGGAGGACCTGGGGAGGTCCCAGCGGGTCGATAGGACCCTCGCCGAGGGGGAGCTGTTGGCCCGGCTCGCCCGGGATGCGGGGGTTCGGGCGGAGCACCGGGGTATCCTCATCGAGGCGTGCCGCGGCGACGATCTCATCGTAGCCCCTGACGGGATCTCTGGAAACCTCATCTTCCGGACTCTGATGCTCCTCTCCGGAGCCAGGGGCTACGGCGCCCCCGTCATCATGGACCCCGTCTTCGTCGACTCCAGCCGGGCGAGGAGGAGCTTTGCGGGGCCGGTCACCCTCGCCAGCGCCCTGGTGGCGATGAAGGGGAGGTGAAGTCGTCGGGCTGAAAGACTGTACGAAAAGAGGGAAAATAATTTTGGGGCGACGATGCGCCCCGCGATCTTTTGGTCTCAGCCAGACATGACCCCCAGAACCTTCAGGGGGTGGACCCCCGCGCCCTGGAGGGCAAAGAGCTCATCTTCTTTTGCGAGGCTGAACTCCTTGATGGTGGAGACGAAGGTCTCCGGGGAGTCGGCGGCGTCCATGAGGATTATATCCTGCTGTAGCCTCGCGGCCCAGCTGGGCCAGCCCTCGGAGTTGCTCATCTCCGTCGCCTTGTCGAAGTCGAATCCCAGCACGAGGCCGTCACCGGTCTTGGAGGAGGCGTCCCACCGGATGAATATCCCGGCGACCCTGGTGCCGAACTTCTCCGTCAGGGCAGACGTCTCGTCGGCGGTGAGGTACTTGACGTACATCCCCTTCTTTCCGGGGGTGCAGTCCCAGGCCATCTGGAAGTAGTCCTCTTTACACCAGTTGGGGCAGGCTATCACCTTGTAGCTCTGGTTTGTGGCGTCCTCGATGGGGAGCTCGTTCTCCATATACTTCGCCAGCAAGAAGCCGCTGGAGACCCCGGGGCAGAGGTGGTCGTGGAACTCCACCGCCTTACCGAATATATAGGGGGTCTTCTCGTGGGCCCAGATGTTGACTACGGGGAGCATGTGGCCGAAGACGCCGGGCTCCCAGCCCTCGACGTCGGCGAGGACCGTCTCGGCGTCGATCTTCTCCATCTCCTGAATGGCGAAGCCGGTCCCGTCGTCGTTCACCTTCATGTAGACCGCCTCACCGGTATTCTTGCTATAGAACCCAAACCAGAGGGGCTTCCAGGGGGGGGTCAAGATGTTGAGGAAATTTCCCTTTCCCGGAGTGCAGCCGGTCGCCTCCCTCACCGCATCGAGGCAGATCTGCGTCGTCTGGCCGCCTATCACGGCGTATCCGGCGTTCGTCAGGGCCAGGACATTGGCATCGCCCTTCTCAAACCCCATCTCTGCCATGGCGTACTCTGCGGCGTCGGCGCCGAGCTGGTACATATCCTCCCCTTCGGCCAGGGCCATTCCCGGCACCAGGGCCAGGAGGAGGAGGGTCGTCGCTATAATTCGATAGATATTCACATCATCACCTTATTCTCGATATTTTTCGATATAAGAGCTTGCAATATTCTAATTTATGCTACGCAAGCCGGAGATAGTTATACCGAATTATTTATAACATTTTTGGTTGAAATTCATATTAATCAATATTTTAATCTAAATAGTTCATATTAATTTATAATCTGCTCAGGAGAACATGGCAGAAGAAGGGCGCCGTTTCTGGCATGGCTTTGCCCCTGATACGGCGCCCGTGGTTGGAGAGAGGGCAATGGCCTGTAGAGGGATGCCATCTCAAGGAGGTCAAGACATGACGAGATTATCGCACCCCAATGGCAGGATGATCTTAATACGTAATAAATCTTTTGGTTAAATTCATACAGATCTCCGTCGTCGACTCGTACCACATCATGGCGTGAACAATCGTTATGTACTTCAATGTTCATTCAATATGCATAGGATGATGAGCTATGAATGTTAATCTTGGGGCTCCGTACGAGATTGCTATAAAAAGCATCATCGAGAAGGGTTATGCTGGAAATCGGACGGAAGTCATACGTCAGGCCATCATGGCTTATAAGCGGATCATCGAGGAAGAAGAGCTGAAGCTGGCGCATAGAGGAGTTATGACGGAGATGGGCGAGCTGGAAGCCGGAAAGGCCGAGACCCATTCCTTTGAAGAGATAAAAAAGATACTTGAGGCTGAGCGCTGAAGATCTATGGACCTCGTCTTCTCAGACTCTGCAAAAAAGGAGCTTGAGAACCTCCCACAGGAGCTGAAGGTCCTTTTTCTGAACCGCTTGGAGAAGATGGTGATGGTGCCTCCTCGCAAACGGATGAAGCACCCGGATCCCCGCCGAACTTCCTGGCTATCGGGGCGGAGGATTTAAAAAAGGCGATGGATGCCCCGGAAGTTGGGACATCGTTCCTTTGTTTTACTTTCTTCATCCCTAGACGAAGGCCATCTTGTTCAAGGGTATCGGAACCCCGATGGCTATACCGCCCCTGGTGAAGTAGAGGTCGACCTCGCCGTTGTGGGCCCAATACCAGCGGGGGTAGTAAAGGGTGAGGGCGGGAAGGTCCTCGGCGTAGAGCTCCTGGGCCTCAGAGATCATATCAGCCCGGCGGTCCTCGTCGGTCTCCCTCCTCTGATCCTCCAGGAGGTCGGCCAACCGGCCGTTATCGGCGTAACGGGCGCTGTTGAGAGTCTCTTCCAGGGTCATCCTCCGGAGGTAGTCGGGGTCTGCGCCTAGGCCTCCGTGGCCGGAGAGGGCGAGGTCGAAGTCCCAGGCCATCACCCTGGAGTCGAGGGTGGCGCCGTCGAGGGATCGGAGGGTGACGACGAGGCCTGCATCCTCCAGCTGCCGCTCCAGGAGCTCCGCCACCCGGGAGCCGGGCCAGCCGACGGTCCCTCTCTCCGCCACGAGGATCTCCACCTTCTCCCCGGCGCGACCGAGGTCGGAGATCATATCCCTCGCCAGGTCGGGGTCGCGCTCATACGCCTCGACTCCGGGGTTGTACCAGTCGCTGTCGGGGGGGGCCATCCCGGGGCTTCCTGTGACCCCCTGCCCCCGGAGGGCGATATCCACCAGGCCATCGCGGTCGATGGCCAGGGCGAGGGCCCGCCGGAACTCGGGGTCGGAGAAGGGCTCTTTCTGGTGGTTGATCATCAACTTCGCGTTCCAGTCGTGAGCGCCCTCGATTATCTCAAGTCCGGCGCCCTCGAGCGCTGATACCGCCTCCGGCGGAACGGAGGCGGCGTCGACGTACCCCTGCCTCAGGGCGGCGGGGGCAGTCTGGTCAGAGACCTTGACGAAGGCAATCCTTCCCACCTTGGGAGCGCCTACATAGTAGTCGTCGTACGCCTCATAGAGGTAGCTGCCCTGGGCCTTGTTGTAGTCGGCGAGGATGAAGGGGCCTGTCCCGATCAGGGCGTCGTCCTCCCTATAGCCCGCAGGATCGGAGACCCCCTCCCATATGTGGCGGGGGAGGATGGGGAGGGTGGAGGCGACGAGGTCCATGAAGGGGGCGTAAGGGTCGGCGAGGCGGAGCTTCACTGCGTGGTCGCCGGAGGCCTCGGCAGATTCGATTATGGCGGAGTCGACCCACTGGTAGGGGTGGCGTTTGATGTAATCTACGGTGAAGACGACGTCGGAGGCGTCGAACGGCTCGCCGTCGTGCCAGGTGACGCCCTCCCTCAGATGGAAGAGGTAGGCGTTCTCGGCATCGATGTACTCCCACTCCTCAGCGAGGGCCGGAAGGTATCCCCGGTCGTCCTTCCAGACGAGGGTGTCGAAGATGAAGCTCATCCGGACGTATCCGGGCCCCCGGGAGTAGTGGGCGTATGGAGAGGGGAAGCCCCAGTCTCCCGTGGCATCGGCGATGGTGTACTCTGCCACCTCGCGGTCGGCGGCCGCAGCGGGGCCGGCGGCCATCAGCGCCAGGAGGGCGAGGGCCAGTCCAAATATCAGGGGTTTTAGCACTTGCAAACACCTCTTTATGGATAGTCAGATCTCTTGTTATGATGGTAAATGTTATTCTGCCTATTTATGAATCTATTCGTTATAATTATGTAAACCACGGAAATTTATAGCTAGTGCTCTGGAACCTTAATTTTGATGGTTAAGATCTGCATCTTAAACGCCGAAACGTTTTTCGTGGGCGGTAACAGCCTTCCTCCGTGTGCTTTCCCTGGCAACGTTGAACGCCCTGTCCAGATGGATGCCCATATTTAGTGGGAGAAGAATAGATAGAATAAGTACCCGTGGTGGAATAAATGTGCCCGAAAAAGAGAGCAAATATCGAAACGGTTTTTCTGGAAGAACAAGATAAACTCTCCATGCCCTATCGAGTTGAACGTCTACGGTATTTGATTGAGCAATTCGGCGATGAGAAGCACTTGCTCATGGGGGGAATGAGTTGGTACTACTTTGAAGAAGCACGCTTATCATATTTGAATGGGATTTCATTGGTCATCGGTTAAGGAGTTTAAACTACACGATCTCGCCATTTTTCACACGAATTATGCGTCATCTAGATTTGATCCGATTTCAAGACTGACTTGCTGTAGCCTCTTTGACCAAGCCAATCTCACCGTACTTGCTACCGAGATCGCTGCCTCATCGCGATTCTTCTCTTAACCGATGACCAATGGAGAAGGCTTACGAGCTGGACTTCACCTCCTTTTACCCCTCGATCATAGTCAACTACAACCTATCCCCCGAGACCCTGGACGGCGGCAGCAAAAGGGGTTTTCTCAGCGGGGTGATCGAGCCGCTCCTGGATCTGAGGCTTCTGACCAAGGGGCTGAAGAAGGTCCATCCCCGGTACAAAGGCCTTGATTCGGTGCTGAAGTGGATGCTGGTCACATCTTTCGGCTATACAGGCTAGAAGAACACCAAGTTCGGAGGGATCGAGGTCCACGAGGCGATCACCTCCATCTCCAGGGAGCTGCTCCTCCAGGCGAAGCTCATCGCAGAAACCCTGGACCTTCTGGTCCTTCACGGGATCGTGGACTGCCTCTGGGTCAAAGGCGGCGACGTCTCCGTCGTCTCTTTATTCAAGGAGAAGGTGGAAGCCCTGACCAATATAGCCACCGAGCTCGACCCCTACGACTGGATCGTCTTCCTCCCCCTCGCCGACGGCTTCGGAGCCTACAACCGGTACTTCGGTCGGCTCTCCGGAGGGGGGCTGAAGGTGAAGGGGGTTCTGGCCCGGAGGAGGGACACCCCGGAGTACGTCAGACGGATGCAGACTGAGGTATTCGAGAAGATGGGCGAAGCCCGGTCCATGGATGAGCTCCGGAGGGTTGAGCCGGAGGCGCTGGACATAGCGAGGAGGTATCGTCGAGGGCTCCAGGCTGCCGACCCCTCTGAGATGGTGATACGCCGGCGGATGAGCAAGCTTCATTACGACAAAAAATGCGTCGGAGCCTCGGTGGTCTCTGCTTATCGGAGAAGGGGATTGAAGCTGTCGCCGGGGATGACCGCGGGATACGTGGTCCGGGATGCAAAGATGTGGGAGGTCGATGCGGAATGGGACGCCACCGAGTTCGATCTGGACTATTATGGGAGGCTCATCGAGAAGGCCTGGGAGGAGGCGGCCTTCCCCTTCAGGTTCATGAAGTCTTCAGGACCTGATCCGTCGGTTCGGCCCCGTCGAGCCCGTGGAAACCATACAATTTTTAGGCTGAAAGACAAGTTTTATTAAGGATTAAATACAAAATAACCAGATTGTTCCGGGGTTTGCCTCTCCGGCATGATGAAAAGGCAGAGGAGATCCAAAACCCGTTTTTCTCGGATGGACCGATAGAGCGGATGATTCTTATGGCGCAGATACCAGCTTCAAATATCGAGGTCCTTATGGCCGAGGTCAGGTGGATAAAGTTGAAAAACCATCTGATCTTGATCCTGGCTGCCGCCTTCCTCCTCCTCCTCGCGATGAACTGCATCCCGGAGTGCCCACCCCCCTGAGGAAGGTGCCGGCGAAGATGCTCTGGCGGCGTCATCGGAGGCCTTTGACCATATAAGGCTCCGCCAGCCGGTAGCCGTGGCGCCGGTAATAGGGCCGAGCCCCGATGCCGCTGGTGACGTAAAGCGAGTCGTATCCCGCCCCCAGGGAGATCTCCTCCGCCTCGGCGAGGAGGCTTGATCCCAGCCCCCGGTGCTGCCATCCCCCCCTCTCTCCCAGGGGGGTCATGGGGCCGTAGACGTGAAGCTCCCTGACCCGGGCCTCCTCTTTCAGCCTCAGCCTCAGAAAGGCCGCCAGGGTCCCGTCATCCGTCTCATAAGAGAGGAACCGCTCCTCGCCGCCGCAGGCCTGGTAGGAGAGATCCCTGATGGATACCTCCGTCTCTTCGCAGACGCCCCGAAGGCCCGCCTCACGACACCTGATGCACCGGCAGGCCCCCCCCCTCGCAAGGAGCCTCTCCTTTGCCAGCTGGCGCAGGTTGCTCTTTTTGACCCCGGCGGCTATCGCCGGGGCCGGGATGTCCCTCTGTACCCGCTGGAGCCTCACGTAGGGGGGGATCATCTCCTTGATCCGGGATAAGAGCTGCGCCGCCTCATCGTCTCCCAGGGGCTCGTACTCGCCCCGGAGGTAGAGGTCGTAGAGCTCCGTCCCCTCCACCACCAGGGCGGGGTAGATCTTGAGGTAGTCGGGCCTCCAATCCTCGCCATCGAAGAGCGCCCGAAAGGAGGCGAGGTCCCTCCGAGGATCAGAGCCGGGAAGCCCCGGCATCATGTGAAACCCCACCTTAAGACCCGCATCTCTGAGGGCTCGGTTCGCATCGACGGCGTCCTGGGCAGAGTGGCCCCGCCTCATCTTCCCGAGAAGTTCGTCGTCGGTGGACTGGACCCCCAGCTCCACCTTCGTCCCGCCCAGAAGGAGCATATTTCGTATGGAGGTCGGACCGCACCAGTCGGGCCTCGTCTCGAAGGTGGTGCCGACGTTTCTGACCCGGGACGATTCGTTAGCCGCCGCCACTTCACGAAAGCTCCTCAGACACCCTCTGGAATCTGGAAATGTCGCCGTCCCGTCCCTTCCGGGATGGTCGTTCATCGCCTCAAGGCACCTCTTTACAAACCAGGTCTGATAGCCGAGGGGCCTGGAGGTTATCGTCCCGCCCATGACGATCAGGTCCACCTTGTCCACGGGATGGCCGATCTCCTCAAGCTGGCGGAGGCGGGCCCTCACCTGGAGGTAGGGGTCGTAGCCGTGCTGGATCGCCCGCATCGCCGCCGGCTCCCGCCCGGTGTAGCTCTGGGGCGTCGGACTTGCGTCCCGGCGGCCGACGCCCCCGGGGCAGGGGACGCAGACGCCGTGGGGGCAGGGGGCGGGAGATGTCATGGCAGCCACCACCGCCACCCCCGATAAGGTTCGAGTCGGCTTTCTACCCAGGAGCTTCAGACGGGCACGCTCACTTTCACCGGCCTCGGCGAGGATATCGGCGTTCTTCGGCAGGTCTGCGAGGCCAAACTTCCTGCCCGCCTTCCTCTTCCACCGATCGAGATCCGCTTCGCTTGAGATCTCCCCGGATAGGACGGCGTCGACGATCTCCCGGAGAGCCGCCTTTACCTCTCGATCAGCTTTCTCGCCACGATCCGTTTTCTGGCTCCGATCCGTCTTCATCCCTCGATCCAGTGGACCGCCTCTGCCATATCCCGTCCCGGCGGCGGAGCCGGTCTCTCCGCGGGCCAGCCGATGGGAACTATGGCCGTAGGGACGAGCCGGCGGGGGAGGCTCAGAATCTCCCTCACCATCAGCTCGTCGAAGGCGCCGGTCCAGCAGCCTGATAGCCCCATATCGAAGGCGGCGAGGAGGAGGCAGGTCGTCGCCGAGGCGGCGTCCTGGATCGAGTAGAGCTGGCCCCGGTCGCCGTACCTCCTCCCCGACCGGGCCGGATCGGCGCAGACGACGATGACGACGGGTGCGCTAGCTACGTGCTCCTGGCCGAAGGCGGCGGCGGCGAGGGCTGCCTTCAATTCGGGGCGGGCGACTACGTAGTACTCCCTCGCCCTGAGGTTTCCGGCAGAAGGCGCGGCCTCCGCCGCCTCGATGAGAGAGGAGACCATTTCCCGGCCGACGGGGCGGTCGGCGTACCTCCTCACCGACCTTCGGCCCACCAGGGCTTCTTTGAAGTTCATCGCCCTTATGTCGCCCCCCGAGGGATATTAAAATTTCTGATGGAGCCGGAGGCGAAGGTCGAGACGGGAAGAGATAAAAGCCCCGAAGGCACCCTTCCGGGAAAGGTGTTCAGATCCATGATCGATATCGCCATTCCAAAGGGGAGCCTACAGAGCCAGACCCTCCAGCTCTTCGCCCAGGCGGGGCTGGAGATCAAGAGGACGGAGCGGGAGTACAACGCCCGGATCGACGATCCCAGGGTGGGGAAGGTGAAGATCCTCCGCCCCCAGGAGATCCCTACATACGTCGCCAAGGGGCGCTTCGACCTGGGGATCAGCGGGACGGACTGGATCAGGGAGTCGGCCGCGGACGTCGTCACCGTCGCGGAGCTCGACTACGGAAAGCAGGGCCCCGGAAAGGTGAAGGTCGTCGTCGCCGTCCCCGAGGCCCAGGAGGCCACCTCGGCGAGGGGCGTCCTTCCCGGCTCCAGGATATCGACGGAGTATCCGAACCTGACGAGGAGGTTCTTCGAAGATCTCGGCATCCCCGTCGAGGTGGAGTACTCCTACGGCGCGACGGAGGCGAAGGTGCCGGAGCTCGCCGACGCCGTAGTCGACCTGACGGAGACGGGCTCGACCCTCGTCAAGAACGGCCTGAAGATCGTCGACGTCATCCTGGAGTCGACCTCCGAGCTGATCGCAAATAAGGAGAGCTGGGCCGACCCCGAGAAGAGGGAGGAGATCGAGGCGATCGAGACGATGCTCTTTGCCGTCACCCGGGCGAGGGGGAAGGTCTTGATCGCCCTGAACGTCCCCGAGGATCAGATCGAGGAGGTGATCGCCCTTCTTCCCAGCATGAAGAGGCCGACGGTCTCGAAGCTCTACAACTCCGGGTACTACGCCGTCCAGTCCGTCGTCGACCGGTCGGGGATTAACCTGCTCATCCCGAAGCTGAAGAAGGCCGGGGCCGAGGATATCATCGAGGTCGCCATATCGAAGATCGTGCCTTGAAGCCTCGCCGGGGCGATAGATAAGGAAGATCAGGAAGAAAGGAATAGGAAAGCAAGATCGTGGTTGGCGGGCGTGAAGGGATTCGAACCCTTGATCTACAGCTTAGGAGGCTGCCGCCTTGTCCTGGCTAGGCTACACGCCCACGACGGCTTTCTGGAAGGGGAAACTGGTATATCAAGGTTTCCGGCGAGTGTCTATTATTGTATATTCCCGAAGCCTTTGACATAAGGTCGCGTACCCAGATTACTGAATAGCGCTAACGGGTGACGTAATGGCTGTTTGGCAGAAAATGAGTCGCTTGGATTCGATTCGAGTGGCAATTTTCAGTAGAACGAGTACGCGACCTGACATTATATACTCAACAAATATTCTTGTTTTTTAGAAATAAAATTATCAAGTTAATTAATTCTAGAATGAAAAAGTTAAGGGTTTTTATCGATTGGAATTTTTATCTTTTTCTTCGTCTATATTTAGGTTCATTCGTAGCTAGATATATTTTTATATATTTTTTTATTCTTTTATAATGCCGATACCCAATTGCTATTCCAATGAGTAATGATGGAATTCCTGATGCAAAACTGAGAAAAATAATCCATTGCGTATCTATTGTCGGAATATACTTTCTTTTTATTATATTATATACTTCAATTTCTATACTCTGTTGCGTCTTGCTTTCATGATCAGTAGCGACTAATGTGAACTCATTAACCCCTTTGTTATTTAATTCTGATTGATTCAATATATATGTATGTGAAGAATTGTCCTGTCCATTATTTTTTGATAAAAACGTCCCGACTAACGTATGATCCTTTTTATATATATAAACGTTTATGGGATCGGAGTCGAAATCTTTGACAACTACATTAATAGTAGCATCTTTTCCTAATTTAATTGCTTCTGGGTATTCTAATCTCTCAAAACTAGGCTCTCTATTATGAATAGCTATATATAAGTTATCATTGTTGCTTTGTGAAATTTCGTGTGATCTCCCATTATTATCTTTAATATTCGCTCTCAGCAAAGGACTATTAAATATAAATTGACCACTTTTATTAGTTCTTACAGTATATTCTAGATTTATTGAGGAATATATGCCGTCGTTGAAGACCCATCTTATAGTCTTTGGGTCTCTATTAGGATTTTTTTCAGAATCGTCTTCATAGGTATCGCTATCCTTTTTTACTAATTCGAATTGATTGGGGATTTCTTCCTGCAAATTGACATATTCTATCGTATTCTTCAAATCACAATTCAGGATTCTCAATCGTATTGTAATATTATCATTTTTATAGTATTTTTCGCGCAGTCCTTTTGTATTTTTGTCTATCGTTATTGGAGGGCCTAGCGGACCTATATAATACGATCCCTTAGAACGTGAGGAACTTGCAATAGTGATGTCCTGCAAATTAGCTGGAGAAATGGTGGAATCCGAAACTAACATGGGTCCAGGCTTGAGGATGGGGATGGGAGTGATAACTGTGGGTCCGGATTTAAATTCTGGATCTGATCCTTCCTCACTCACTCCAATATAAGGCACTATACAAGCTAATAAACATAATTTTAATACTATTATTATTAAGCGTTTTGATTTCGTCATATAGGTCCACCCAGTTTCCCATGATCACATCGTAAGCAAATTGCGTCAAATAATACTTCATTATCACTCGGCCCGCACATGCCTGGTAAGCTAGTTGCATAACAATTGTAGTTATTCGAACATACTATATCACATTGAACATCGGCCGCAAAAATATTACCTAATCCGATTATATTACCATCGCAATAATGATCCAATCTAATTCCAGCTTTGGATTCTCTAATGTAATTATTATCTATAAAATTTTTATTTCCGCTGTATATATATAATCCATGCTCAACATTCCCATTCAACTCGTTCCTGTAAACATTACACTTTACGGAATTCAATAAGACGATACCATTATTTAAGCTATTATTAACATAATTATAACTAACTTCTGTTTCGACACCTTGAATAACCATCCCATGCATTTTACAATCTGATATACTATTGTTAGAAATTATACAACCTATCTTATTATTAACTAAGCGAATGCCTGTGGATGCCTCGTTAATTGCGATAGAATTTATTGTAACATGATCAGCATTTATTAAAACTCCTGTTCCATTTGTATGTATAATAGAGTTTAATTCTTCAGTTCCAATTAGAGTTAGCGATTTCTCAATTATAACATTTTCGTTATATGAGCCAGATCTTATTATCACAGTTCCGTTTTCTTCTACGTGCTCAATAGCCTCTTTAATTGTCCTATATATATATATACTTTCGTTAAATTTATATTGATCAACATAGGTAGTCTTATTATAATAATCGCATACAGATTCTGGCACTTTAGGTTCTGGTTCTGGCACTTTAGGTTCTGGTTCTGGCACTTTAGGTTCTGGTTCTGGCACTTTAGGTTCTGGTTCTGGCACTTTAGGTTCTGGTTCCAATATATTTTTCTCAATACAAATATTGTCAATCCACCCAGCCCCAGCTGATTCAGGTATATTTCTCCCGATAGAACGCTTGAGAAACCTCCATTCAAGTACATGCTTTCCGCCTTCAACTTCGATCTCTTTTTTATTCCAACCGAATACGTCAGTGTTTCTATCTAGATGGATCTCATTACCGTCTACCAGAAACGAAAATTTACCTATATCTGTTTTAACGCTAGGGGCCCAATTGTGGAATTCTTCCGCTCTCCAGTAAAAACTGACATTTGCAGGACCGACTACATCTTTGAAAATGCTGCTTGTTTTCCCTTGATCGATAACACCGGATTTAAGAGAGCAAGAGCTTCTATAGCCCGGAGAAGTCTGATACCAATCAGTATAACCAAAGCTATCGATATCCGTCTCATTCTCAAAACTATAACATTCTAATTTAGCCGTAGCAGATAAAGTCGACCCCTGGAAGGCTAAAACACAGATAAATCCTATTATGGCGATTTTAGCACACATTATTTTTCTATATATAGTTTTATTATAGAAACTCATTCCACTCTTAGCCTCCCTTTGATAAATCTCTTAAGGCTCTTCGTCTCCCTCATGACGATATGCGCTTTTGACCTCCTAACTACCCTCCATACGAGCGATATAAATTCCTTTCGGAAAACTCGCCTCAGACCCATCAATACATGGACAACATATTCCATCGGATTGAGCTTGCAGCCTTAACAATTTCACCAAAAACCAGCCCACATCAAAACGGTAGAGAAAATATGGATATGCCATATCCAACCAAAATCCCGAAAGCTGCCTGCATAACCAATCCCAAAATCTCGCCCCTCTCCGCGACACCCCACCACTCCTATCTCCCCACATCCTTTCGCAGGAGTGAGGCGGCCCCAAGCCCCCCCCCCCATCTATATCCTCAGCTGCCCCTTCTCGTACAGATCCCGCGCCACCTGCGCGAGCCCCGGCCCCTTCACCTCCTCGCCGTAAGACGGCAGGAGCGCGATCTGCTTATTCGCGAACTTCGTTTTGATCTCCTCGATGTACCCTTTCTGCGAGGCGACCCGCCGGCTGCAGTAGTCGCATTCGCAGGGGGCCATCACGTGGTTGACTATTATCGAGTCGACGGATACCCCGTGGGCCTCGACGGTCTTTATCAGCCGCTCGCTCTCCATCACCGCCGCCTTCTCCGGGATCATGACGACGGAGATGGTGGTGATCTCGGAGTCGATGAGGGCGTTTCTCATCGTCTCGGCCTTCGTTCTGAGGCGGCGGACCTCCTTGACGACGGAGTCGCCGAAGCCCGGCTCCAGCATGTTGAAGATCCCCGTCCATCTCGACTTCATCCCCAGGAGGCGGGTGACGACGCCGGTGGTCACCTCGGGAAGCTTCAGGAGCGGGAGGACGAGGGCGGTGGGGGCCGAGTCGATGACGACGACGTCGTAATCTCCTTCCATGTAGACGTCGTAGAGCCGGTCCATGAAGATCAGCTCCCCGACCCCGGGGACGGCCCCGAAGTCCTGGGGGCGGACCTCGAACTGGAACATCTCGAATAATGCTCGAAATAGGCTTTTGTAGCTAGCGTAGAACTTCTCCGCCTCCGCCGCGAGGTCCGGCTCCACGGCGTAGAGGTTCTCGGCTATGGGGGTGGGCTTATCGCCGATCTCCGCCTCCAGGATGTCGGAGAGGGAGTGGGCGGGGTCCATGGAGAAGGCGAGGGTCTTTTTGCCATTTTGAGAGGTCCAGAGCCCCGTCGCCGCCGAGGAGACGCTTTTGCCGACGCCCCCCTTCCCAGCCATGTAGACGAGTCGCATGGATGAAGAGTTGACGGGAGCGAGATTTACCCCTTTTGCTCTCCTCCGACGGTCCGGGAGGGGAGGGGGAGGAGAGGGGGAGGAGAGGGGGAAGAGAGGGGGAAGGGAGGAGGAAGCTTGCGAAGTTTTAATATGCCATCGATCCGTTCAGCCCCCCCAGAGACGAAATGAGGAACGGGGCATGACGAGAAATATCAGAGTCGAGAGGTTGAGCCAGCAGCCAGTCGAAGAGCAGATGATCGAGCTAGTGGAGAGGAAGGGGATCGGCCACCCCGACAGCATCGCCGACGGGCTGGCGGAGTCGATCAGCTGCGCCCTCTGCCACGAGTACAAGAGGAGGGTCGGGGCCGTCCTCCACCACAACACCGACGAGACCCAGGTCGTCGCCGGCAGGTCCTGCCCCGCCTTTGGAGGCGGCGAGATCATCCAGCCGATATACGTCCTCCTCTCCGGGAGAGCTACGCGGTTCTTCGAGGAGCAGGAGATCCCCGTCGACGTCATCGCCCGGAGGACGGCGAAGGAGTACATAAGAAGCGTCCTCTGCAACATCGACGTCAGCGACCACGTCATCTTGGACTGCAGGATAGGGACCGGCTCCTCAGACCTCCAGGACGTCTTCAAGAGGAAGGTCCCCGGCGCCAACGACACCTCCTTCGGCGTCGGATACGCCCCCTTCTCCGAGACGGAGACGGTCGTCTACGATACCGAGAGGTTCCTCATGGACCTTAAAAAGAGGATCCCCGCCATCGGCGAAGACGTCAAGGTGATGGCGATGAGGTCCGGCGACACCATAAACCTGACCGTCGCCTGCGCCATGGTGGGAAGGCACCTCGACGACCTCGCCGACTACATGGAGACCAAAGAGGTGATCGTCCGGGAGATCGAGGAGAACGTCTGCTCCTGCGCGAAGAGGGAGGTGAAGGTCCAGCTGAACGTCGCCGACGACCCCGAGTCGGGGTCGGTCTACCTGACGGTCTCGGGGACCTCGGCGGAGATGGGAGACGACGGCTCCGTCGGGAGGGGCAACCGGGCCAACGGCCTCATCACCCTCAACCGCCCCATGTCCATGGAGGCGACAAGCGGGAAGAACCCCATCAGGCACGTCGGGAAGATCTACAACCTCCTCTCGACCCAGATCGCAAACAAGATCGTCGCCGAGGTGGAGGAGGTCGGGGAGGTCTACGTCCGGATCCTCTCCCAGATAGGCAAGCCCATCGACGAGCCCCACATGCTCTCCATCCAGACGACGGTGACGGAGGGGGCCAACTACTCCCGCGTCCAGTCCGAGGCGGAAGAGATCGCAAACCAGTGGCTCGACGACATCCTGATGATCCAGGACAAATTGATGAAGGGGGAGCTGAAGACCTTCTGAAGTAAAAAAATCTATTTTTATATTCCGTCAGAAGTCGAAGAGGGACCTCTGGCGGTCGTCCTTCTCCGGCTCTGTCGGCTCGGAGCTCTGGCCGAGGTCGGAGGATGCCGCTCCGCCCTCCTCGAACGGCCCCTCATCCGGATCGCCGGCCTCCGACCCCACCTCAGAATCGTCTTCGTCGGGAGCGCCGCTTCTGGCCTTATCCGTCTTTTGAGGCCGCTTCATCTCTTCGGCCTCCTCTCCCTTTTGAGATCCGCCCCAGGCTCCTTCAATCTCCGAGACCCTCTCCTCTTCGATGATCTCCTGGGCGGCGTCGTAGAGCTTCGCCACCTTCTTGGTCGTCGGCTTCGTCCCCATGAGGAGGGCGATCTCTTCGGGGGTGAACTCCAGGAGGGCCGCCACCCTCGGCCCCGCCTCTTTATCTTTGAGGAGGAGGCCGAAGAATCCCATCATCTCGGCCCTCGCCATCCGGGAGCTGATGTGGCAATGCCTTCCGATCTTTTTGGCCGCCGAGTCCCGGACCTGCCTTGCTCCCTTAGTCTGGCCCATCCTCCTCCAGTAGCCCGGCGGCCGGAAGGGGATGTAGCCGCCCTTCTTCTCAGTCCGGGCCGCCTGGACGCCCCCGGTCATCATGAAGGAGGCGTACCGCCAGAGGCCGTAGTTCTGCCTCCTTCTGACCCTCCCCAGAAATACGTCGGCCCGGGAGAGGCGGTCGTAGCCTGCGGCCAGGTCTGCGGGAACGTAGACGAGGGGAAGGTTCTCATCGATCCAGTGGACGAGGTCTTCGGGGCTCTCGTCTAAAGTCCAAGCGACCTTAACGGCTTCGCCGAGGTTCGAACCCCTCAGGATCTTGGCGACGGCGTCGAATATCGATGATTTGGCGTCCCGGACCCCCGTCGCCACCTCGCCGGGGTCGAGGGCGCCCTCGAGGGCGGCCTGGAGGTCGTTTATGCCGCTCCTGAGGTCTCCTCCGGAGTTATCGGCGATCTCCTCGATCATCTCCGGGGTGCATCCCGCCTCCTCGGCCCGGCATATCTCCCGCAACGCCGAGGCAACGGTCCCCTTCGTGATCCTCCGGAACTGGATGCCGAAGGTCGCCTCCCGGAGGGGCTTGGTAAGGCCGTAGTAGTCGTTGGCGATCAATACCACCGGCTGGTCGGTCTCCCTCACCAGCTTCAGCATAGCGGCAGAGCCGCCCCGGTCCGCGGACCCGTAGAGGTTGTCGGCCTCGTCCAGGATGACGAGCCGCTTCCTCCCCGAGAAGGTCGTCATCCGCGAAGCGGCCCCAGCCACCTTCTGGATCGCGGCGGCGGTCCTGCTGTCGCTGGCGTTCATCTCGATCTCGTCCCAGCCCATCTCCTCGGCGAGGGCAAGGGCGGCGGAGGTCTTACCCACACCGGCGGGACCGTAGAGGACGACGGCCCTCTTCTCGGGGAGACCCCTCTCCCAGGACCGGGCCCAGCCCTCCAGCTCCGAGACGGCCTTCCCGTTTCCGAGAACCTCCTTCAGCCTCTTGGGCCTGTACTTCTCAGTCCATTTGGTGGCGGTCATGGCGGAAACGGCCTCTCCATCGATCCCATCTTCGTCTCGATCTCTCTACCAGGCTCCAGGTCGATGAGCCTCTACCAGACGCCCTCGCGCCCCGTCATCTCCTGGATCTCGATCTCCCAGATCACCATCGGCATCCTCTCCATATCCTCCCGGCGGAAGGACTTGCCGCCGTGACCTGCCATCTCCTTCTTTGTGAAGATGTCAAAGAGCCTCTCTTTGGCCGCCGCATCCTCGGAGAGGCGGGCCTCTCCGAAGGCTATGACGGACCTCCAACGGCCCCTCTCGACGGAGTCGACCTGAAAACAGACCCTGGGGTTCTCCCTCGCCATCTCCAGCTTCCTACCCCTGAGGCCGGAGTGGAGGAGGATCGACCCATCGGCGTAGACGTAAGACATAGGGATGACGTAAGGCTCGCCCCCCGACGATAGGCCCAGCCTCCCGAACCTGGAATTCGCCAGCAGCTGTTCGCACTCCTCCCCGGAGATCTCCCTCGGCTTCATGGCCTCCTCTCTCGGGGTGAAAGGTAATTAAAACCTTCTTCCACCGGATCGCCAAAGGTTTTTAGCCTCGGGCCTCCTAACCAGAGCCGATGTTCACGAAGATTCTGATCGCCAACCGTGGCGAGATCGCCATCCGCATCATGAGAGCCTGCCGCGAGCTGGGCATCTCCACCGTCGCGATCTACTCCGAGGCTGACAGAAACGCCCTCTTCGCCAAGTACGCCGACGAGGCGGTCTATGTCGGCCCATCTCCGGCTTCCCAAAGCTACCTGCGGATCGACAAGATTCTGGAGGCGGCAGAGGAGACGGGCTCGGAAGGGATCCATCCAGGTTACGGGTTCCTCTCGGAGAACCCCACCTTCGCCCGGGCCTGCGAGGAGAAAGGGATCGTCTTCATCGGCCCCACCAGCAAGTCCATAGATAGGATGGGGTCCAAGATCGCCGCGCGAGATATCATGAAGAACGCCGGGGTGCCCATAATCCCCGGAAGCGAGGGAGGGATAACCGACCCCCAGGAAGCGATGGACCTGGTGGAGTCCATCGGCTACCCCGTGATGCTGAAGCCGGCGGCCGGAGGCGGCGGGATAGGGATGAAGATCGTCTGGGAGGATAAGGACCTGGGACCGGCCCTGGACTCTGCGAGGTCCATCGCGAGGTCCGCCTTCGACGACGAGACCGTCTACGTCGAGAAGTACCTCGCTGACCCAAGACACATCGAGTTTCAGATCCTCGCCGACTCCAGGGGTAAGACGATATACGTCTCCGACAGAGAATGCTCCATCCAGAGGCGCCACCAGAAGCTGATCGAGGAGTCTCCATCGCCGATCATGACCCCGGAGCTCCGGGAGGAGATGGGATCGATCGCCGTCCGGGCCGCCGAGGCGATAGACTACCGGTCCGCGGGGACTGTGGAGTTCATGTACTCAAGGGGCGACTACTACTTCCTGGAGATGAACACCAGGCTCCAGGTGGAGCATCCCATAACCGAGATGGTGACGAGCGTCGACCTTGCCAAGGAGCAGATCCGGATCGCCGCCGACGAACCCCTCGGCTACTCCCAGGACGAGATCGAGATAAGAGGGTGGGCGATCGAGTGCAGGGTCAACGCCGAGGACCCCCTCAACGACTTCGCCCCCTCCCCCGGGAGGATAAAGAGATACAGGAGCCCCGGAGGTCCCGGCATAAGGGTCGACAGCGGCGTCTACGCCGGATTTGTGATCCCCCCCTACTACGACTCCATGATATCCAAGGTGGTGGCCATGGGGCGGGACAGAACCGAGGCGATCGCCCGGATGGAGCGAGCCCTCTACGAGTACATCGTCACCGGGGTCAAGACGAACATAAACTTCCACGTAGCGGTCCTAAGAAACGAGAGGTTCAGGCGGGGCGACATCAACACCAACTTCCTGAAGGAAGAGTCGATAATGGAGGAGGTGAAGAAGGTCACTGAGGCCGAGTACGAGAAGGGGCTATCCCTCGCCTCCGCCCTCGGCGCCGACACCCGGAGGGTGGCGGCCATATCCGCGGCCGTAGGAGCCTACATGGCCCATCGGGAAGCCCCCGCCTCCGAGGAGTAGGTCCCCCCTTGAATAGGGAAGAGATCGAGAGAGAGCTGATCCAAAGGGCCGGTCGGTGGACCTCCGGCCAAGATCTGGCAGAGGCCTTAGGGATCAGCCGGGCAGCCGTCTGGAAGGCGGTCGAATCCCTCCGGGCCGAGGGGTACGAGATAGAGGCTTCGAGGAGGGGCTACAGGATGCGGTCTGCCCCGGACCTCCTCCGAGAGGAGGTCGTAAAAGCCGGCCTTGCCACAGAGTTCGTAGGAAGGACCTTCATATATCATCCCACCCTCGCCTCCACCAACGCCGAGGCGAAGAGGATCGCCCCTTCGGCGGAGGACGGGACCGTCGTCGTCGCCGAGGTCCAGACCGCCGGCAGGGGGAGGATGGATAGGCCATGGAGCTCCCCGCGGGGCGGAGTCTGGATGAGCGTCATCCTGAAGCCCGACATCCCCCCCGCCCTCGCCTTCAGGGTGAACATCGCCGCCTCCGTCGCCGTGGCCAGGGCTCTTGCGGCCCTCTACCGCCTCGACGTGAAGATAAAGTGGCCCAACGACCTCACTGTGGGGGAGAAGAAGGTCTGCGGCATTCTGACGGAGATAGGAGCCGAGATGGACACCCTGGACTACGCCGTGGTGGGGATCGGGATCAACGCCAACCTCGATCCTGCCTCGTTGCCCGAAGGATGGAAGGCAACCTCCATATCCAGGGAGGCAGGAGGAGATATCCAACGGGTGGAGCTCGTCCAAAGAGCCCTGGAGGAGCTGGAGAGGTGTTACGGGAAGATGAAGACGTCCTTCGACCTCATCCACCAGGAGTGGTCTTCCCGGTCTTCGACCCTCGACCGAAGGGTGAAGATCATCACCAGAAGCTGCGAGTTTGAGGGGACGGCGGAGGCCCTGGAGGCGGACGGAGCCCTTCTGGTAAGGAAGGACGACGGCAGCATGGAGAGGGTCCTAGCCGGCGACTGCGTCCACCTCAGGTCGGCTATGGATGAGGAAGCTTGAGATCTCCCGCCTCACGACGGCGGCGGCGGGGGGACGGCGCAGGTTATTTGTAAAGGGAGATTTTTGAGATGGAGAGGTGTCGAAGATGAAGCGGAAGATGGAGATAAAAGGGATAGCCAGAGATACGCTTTACTTCATCCTCGAGGCCTCCCGATCGACCCTCCCCGTGGAGTTTGCGGGGCTCCTCCGGGCCGAGGACGGCGTCATCACCGAGGTGATCATGCTTCCGGGGACCGAATCGTCGAGCAAGAGCGCCCTCGTCCGGCTTTACATGCTCCCCAACATGAGGATCGCGGGATCGGTCCACAGCCACCCCTCATCCAACATCCGCCCATCGTCGGCGGACCTCATCTTCTTCTCCAAGACCGGCGACTACCACATCATCGCAGGCCTCCCCTTCGACGAAAGAAGCTGGACCTGCTACGACAGGACGGGCTCTCAGCGAGACCTTCCCGTCCTGGACGTGGACGTCGAGGAGGATGAGGACTGGTTTGACTAGGGTTTTGGCGACGGGAACCTTCGACCTCCTCCATCCTGGACACCTCTTTTATCTGGAACAGTCGAAGGCTCTCGGCGACGAGCTGTTGGTGATCGTGGCCAGAGACGCCAACGTCCAGCATAAACCCAGCCCCATCATCCCCCAGGAGCAGAGGCTCCTGATGGTCTCGACCCTGAAGATGGTGGACAGAGCGGTCCTGGGAGACGAGACAGACATATTCCGGCCGATCGAGGATCTGAAGCCCGACGTCATCACCCTCGGCTACGACCAGCACTTCGACGTCGTCCTCCTCAAAGAGGAGCTGGCCACCCGGGGGATCGACGCCCGGGTGGTGAGGCTCGTGGAGCACGACCCCTGCCCCCTCTGCAGCTCCCGTTCGATAGTCGCTAAGGTTCTGGAGGAGCGCCGAAGGTAGCGATATCGGTCCTCCTCCCGTAGATAGATGACCGACTCTTCACGGGATCGGGGGCTCAGCGCCAGCTACTTATACCGATCCCACACCTTTGCCGACAATATGGCCCCCAAAGTCGCCGTCGGCGGCACCTTCGACCCCCTCCACGACGGCCATATCGCTCTTTTGAAGCGGGCCTTCGAGGTCGCAGGAGACGACGGCGAGGTGGTGATCGCCCTCACCTCGGACAGGATGGCAAAAAGTCAGCGGAGCCGGCCGGTCCGCGACTTCGATACCAGGGTCAGAGAGCTGAGGGCGGCGCTCAAAGAGATTTTTGGTGTAGAAGATTTCAAGATCGAGATGCTTCACACCGTCTACGGCTCGGCGATCGAGGAGGATTACGACGCCATCGTCGTATCTCCGGAGACGGAACCGATGGCCTGCAACATCAACGAGATCAGGAGAGAAAACGGCCTTCGTCCCCTCAATATCGTGAGGATAGAGTACCAGATGGCCGAAGACGACGTCCGGATCTCCTCCACCCGGATCTGCGGCGGCGAGATCGACTCCCATGGCAAGATGGTCGTCTAGACGGACGGGAAGCCGTCGTTGGGCCGGCTTTTAACCGACGGGTCCGTTCTCGCCGGGCGGGTCCCCCAGGATGGAGACGGCCGGGAAGGAGTCGATCGCCTCCGGCGACCGTAATCCATATCAACTCACACAATAAAAGGGGAGAGGATGATGCTTCGCCCCCTGGCGCTCCTGGCGCTCTTTTCGATATTCGTTCTCCCCGCCGGTGCGGAGAGGTATGCGGAGGAGAACCCGCTTTACCCTCTCGCCTGGTACAACAAGGGGGTCGCCCTCTCGGAGCTCGGCAGATACGACGAAGCCATTTTATGCTACGACAACGCCCTGGAGCTGGACCCGGAGTATGCCCTCGCCTGGAACAACAAAGGTATCGCCAAAAGCGCCCTCGGAAGGCAGAACGAGGCTCTGGACTGCTACAACCGATCCCTGGAGATAGATCCTGGTTACGCCCCCGCCTGGAACAACCACGGCGTCGTCCTGGAGGGGCTGGGACGGGCCGATGAAGCTCTCGCCTCTTACGAGAGGGCTCTACAGATCGATCCGGAGTATGCCCTGGTCTGGAGCAACCGGGGGGGGATCTTCTATTCCCGGGGAGACTACAACAGTTCCATCGATTCTTACGAGAGGGCCCTGGAGATCGAACCCGCCCTCAAAGAGGCGTGGAACAACCTGGGAAGAGCCCTCTACGCCGCGGGGCTGTACGATCGATCCGTCGACTGTTACGATGAGGCCCTGAAGATCGACCCGGAATACGCCACGGCCTGGAACAACAGGGGGATCGCCCTCGGCACCCTGGGCCGCCACCGGAAGGCCATCGACTCTTACGAGAAGGCCCTCGATATCGAACCATACCATATCATGGCCCTCTACAACAGGGGGATCGCCCTGGGGATCCTGGGGAGCCGCCAGGAGGCGGTCGACTCCTACGATCTGGTCCTGAAGATCGATCCAGGCTACGCCCCCGCCTGGTACAACCGGGGGGTAGCCCTTTCGACCCTGGGAAGTTTCGAGGACGCTGTCGCCAGTTACGACGAGGCCCTGAAGATCGATCCGGATTACGCCCCGGCCTGGAACAACAGGGGGATCGCCCTGGGATTTTTGGGCCGCCAGGAGGAGGCGATTCCGTCTTATGAGGAGGCTCTCAGGATAGATCCCGGTTACGTCATGGCATGGTACAACCAGGGGGTAGCCTATAGCTCCCTCGGCCTCTACGACGAAGCCCTCAGATCTTACGAGATGGCACTCTCCATCGACCCCACCCTCAAGGAGGCATGGAACAACAAGGGGATCGCCCTCGCCACCCTGGGCCGCCACGAAGAGGCGATCGAATGCTACGAAAAGGCGCTGGAAGCGGAGGCTGGAGATATTAACGCCAGTGATGGCGAGAAGGAGCCTTTTGAGATGCGCCCGGCCGAGGAGGAAGAGACGGCGGAGGATGGAGGGGCGGACCATCCATCTGGAGACGACGCAACGGCTGAAGACGTGACGGCGGCCGAAGAGGCGGAGACGGACAGCGGGTGAACGCGCCTTTACCCCTCGTCACCACAGCTGACGTTCTTGAGCCTCTCGACGCCGCCGATCTCCTGGATCACCGAGGCGACGGAGAAGGGAACGAGCCGCTTCCAGCTCTCGTCTCCTGAAAGGATCATCCTCCTGATGGCCGTCCCCGAATAGACCTCCCTTCTGTACATAGGCGGCCTTCTGACCTCCACCCCCGCCTCGGCGAAGAGCTCCACCACCAGGGGGTTGTTGGAATAGACGAGATCGAAGCTGGGGGTCATGGCCCGGACGTGAGATACCCAGACTGCGTTCCTGGCGATGTCCCAGAGGGGTATGACGTAACATGTGGCGTCGAGGGACTTCAAGGCCGGCCAGATCATGCTGATCCGCTCGCCGGCGGTGAAGGGGTTCTCCGGGGTGTGGCTCGCCTGGGCGCTTCCGAGGCCGACGACGATCTCGTCCACCTCCTCGGCGATCTTCTGGAGGACGGCCTGGTGGCCCAGGTGGTAGGGCTGGAACCGCCCGATGTACAGACCTCTCCTCATAGGATCTCTTTTCCGATGAGCTTTATGGACCTCTCCTTGTTGGGGCCGATCGGCGATCCGACGACGATCTGGGTGACGCCGGTCGCCAGGAGGTCGTCGACCCTCGCCCTGCAGTCGTCGGGGGTTCCCGAGACGGAGAAGACGTCGATCATCTCTTCGGTTACGGAGCCGAGGGCGGAGCCGAAGTCGCCCTTGGCTATGGCGGCGGAGACGGCTGCCGCCTCCTCGGCCTTTATGCCGTGGCGCGAAAGGACCGTCTCGGGGGAGCCGGCGACGATGAAGGCGACGACGATCTTCGCCTCATTGGCCGCCTTCTCGCCGTTCTTGTCGGCGCTGAAGCTGGTGTAGGCGCAGATCTCCACACCTTTCGGATCGCGCCCCGCCTTCTTTGCCCCCTCCCTGATCAGGGGGACGGCGTACTTGAAGTCGTCGGGGTGGCTTGCGTTGACGAGGACGCCGTCAGCGATCATACCCGCCATCTCCAGCATCTTCGGCCCCTGGGCCCCGATGTATATGGGGATCTTGCCGGGGGCGAAGGCGAGCTGGGCGCCTTTCATGCCGTGGGCCGCCACCCTCTTCTTCGCCAGAAGATCCCTGAGGGCGCCCACCGACTCCCTGACGGCGGAAAGGGGCTTCTCCCATGCGACCCCCATGGCGTCGAAGGTCGCCTTGTCCCCGGGGCCCATCCCCAGGATCGCCCTCCCACCGGAGATCTCGTTGATGGAGCCGATGCTGGAGGCGGTGACGGCGACGTTCCTGGTATAAGGGTTGGTGACCCCGGTCCCAAGCTTCACCCTGCTCGTCGCGAGGGAGAGGATCGCGAGGGTCGAGTAGACGTCTCGATTGTTGTAGTGATCGGTGATCCAGATGGTATCGAAGCCCGCATCTTCGGCGAGCTTCGCAAGATATCCCACCTTCAGGGCGGGCTCGTTGGGGACGAACTCTATTCCGAACAATTTCCTCTCTCCAAGAGTATCCGGTCTCCGGGGGCAAGGCCGAAGAGACCTTCCGCGCTCCCCCCGCGGACCGCAATTTCTGCAAACCCATGAGACCCAATGGTTATAAGGGGTTCGTCGGGCCCCGCCTCGGCGTAGGTCCTCGCCCTCATCAGCCTCCTTCCGGCGAGGATCACCACATCCCAGGGGATCTCGGTGGCGTTGATTATGACGTTTCCGAAGCCGTCGACGTAGACGACCTCCGCCTCCATCCAGTCCTCGGAGATCTCGGCAGACCCCATCTGCAATTCCTTCGGAGAGATCCTGGGGCCGAAGGAGCTGGGGGCGGCGCCGGAGGCGAGAGCCGCAGCCGCCGGAGCGAATACGTCCCTCCCGTGGAAGGTGGGAGAAGCCCCCTCGAAGAAGACCTGGTCTATCATCCAGGCCTCCGGCACCCCCAGGGACCTCGCCGCCGGGATCAACAGGCCGTTGTCGGGGCCGACGAAGGTGTGGCCGCCGCTCTCAACGACGATCCCGAGCCTCCCCGTCCCGACGCCGGGATCGACGACGGCCAGGTGAACCGTCCCCGCAGGGAAGTGGCGGGCTGCCGCCATCAGGGCGAAGGCCCCGGCCCGGACGTCCTGGGGCGGCACGTCATGGGCGATGTCCACGAGGACGGCGTCCCTCGCCCGAGATAAGATCGCCCCCTTCATCTGGGCGGGGTATAGAGACCCAAAATCCGATAGGAGGGTGATTATCGACCTTTCAGATGATCTCTGCATGATGATCCAGTCGTCGATCCGGGGTTAAGCCCTTGCGGAAGGTGCGACCGGCGGTCTGATGGAAAAGTTCAACAGGGAGAAAGGTTTATGGCCCTCTCCGGGAGATGAAAGAGCATGGCAGATTGTGAACTTTGCGGACTTGCTAAGCCCACTCTGGTACCGGTGAGAGTACAGGTGCACACCCTCGCAAACCCCGAAGGAGCCTACAAAGGACTCTGTCAGGACTGTCTCGCCTCCTGCGAGGCGGCATACCAGCAGCACCTGGGAGAGAAGAAGGAAGAGAAGAAGTGAAGAGCGATCCCTGATATTTCTTTTTTGCAGTCAAACTTCGAGCTATCGGCCCGAAGGGTGGAGGTTTTGTGATGCAGAAGGAGGAGAAGGTGGTGGTGGTGCTGCTCTCGATGGCCCTGGGGTCTTTGGCCGCCGCCTCCTGGGCCCTGGGGGGCTTCGACGCCGATCTCGACGAGATCCCCGTCCTCGTCGTCGCCGAGGGGACCGTAAGCTCCGTCCAGACCACCACCGGCAGCCACCTCATCCTCCGGCTCCAGTCCTCAGCCATGCCGATATTCGTCAGCCGTGAGGACGGCGCGGAGGAGGTGGCGGCCAGGGTCGCCAAAGGCGACAGGGTCCGGGCGAGGGGCGAGATCGCCGAGTACGAGGGGCGCCGGGAGATCTCGGTCAAAGATGCTGCAGATGTGGAGGTCCTCAGATGGTGATCATGCCCCCAGCCTCCGCCAGGGTCTTCCAGCTCGACGGATGGAAGCTCTACGCCGAAGATGACGGCTGGCGATGCGAGCTGGAGGACGGATCAACGGTGGGGCTTGGGATCGTCTTTGAGGCGGTGGACCTCTCCGGCTCTCCCGGCTACGAGGAAGAGGAGTACTCCGTCGTCGTCGAGGCGGCGATCGTCCCCAGGCCTGAGGACCTCGACGATGACGTCGTCTTAGAGGTCTCCCAGGAGGAGGACCAGAGCCGCGAAGGCCTCATCCTGGATCTATACCGCCACTGGGGCGGCGTCCCCGTCAACATCGACGCCCTCCAGCCCGCGAGGGCCTCATGCGGAGCCTCATCCCTCGTCGTCGACCAGAACCTCAGGAGCCGGATGACCGCTCCGGGGACGATGATCGAGGTCCGCCACTTCCGGTCCGTCGACGAGGCCCTCCGGTTCACCAGGGAGTTTTACGTCTTCATGGCCCCCATCGTCTTCGAGTTCCTCGACTGGATCCTGGAACAGCCCCTGGGGAGGGGGACGGGGCGGGATAAGATCAGAGCTCTATCGAAGGGCGGCTGATCCTCGAAGAGCGGTCGAGCCGTGTCCGTCGGCCTCTTATGTAACCTGAGGAAAAGATTTTAAACGGCAAAGTTACATAAGACCCGGAGATGATCCCGAAATACATCCTGGACGATATGGCAGAAGAGGACCTCCCTCACCTCCTGGAGATCAGGGATTACCTCGATCGGCTCATTATGGACCGGAAGAGGTCTTATGGAGGATCGCCCCCCGCCGAGGAAGAGAAAGGTGAGAAGAGGCGAGCCTCCGTCACCTACCGGCAGGAGTGGGTCCGGTGCGGCAAGGAGTGCAGGAGCTGTCCCCACGGACCCTACTGGTACTGCTACTGGAAGGAGGACGGCAAGACCAAAACCAGGTACATCGGGAAGGTCCTCAAGGAGGTGGATGTGTGAATTCCAGCCGCAGTACCGCCCTGGCCCTCACCCTCGCTCTAGCCCTCTTATGCGGCTGCATATCCGACGAGGTGCCCGCAGACGGCCCTGGGAAGGTTAAGGTCGTCGTCACCACCGTCCCCCTCGCCACCTTCACGAAGGCCGTCGGCGGGGACCTCGTCGAAGTCACCGTTCTGGTCCCGCCGGGGGCAAACCTCCACACCTTCGAGCCGGCCCCGTCGAAGCTCGCAAAGGTGGCGAAGGCCGACCTCTACATCAAGAACGGCGCGGGGCTGGAGATCTGGATGGATAAGATCATCGGGGCGAACAGGAGGATGCTGATCGTCGATTCGTCTTCAGGAATCGATCTCTTGGAAGGGCATCACCACCACGAAGACGGAGGCGGCGACGGTGAGGCAGATCACCACCACGGCCCCTCCCTCTGGGATCTCCACCCGTCGATCCTGACCGCCGACCCCCACATCTGGCTCTCGGCTAAGAACGCAGCCATCATGGCAGAGAACATCTGCCGGGGGCTCACGGAGGTCGACCCCGAGAACGCCGACGCCCACAGAGAGAACCTGGCAGCCTTCAAGAGAGAGCTTGAAGACCTCGACCTCGAGCTAGCCTCGACCTTCTCCGGCGCTGAAGGAGGGAAGTTCATCGTCCTCCACCCAGCCTGGGGGTACTTCGCCAGGGATTACGGCCTCGTCCAGGTCGCGATCCTCGAAGAGGATAAGGAGCCAGGGCCGAGGCAGCTGAGAACGATCGTCGACCTCGCCAGAAAAGAGGGTGTCGAGACGATCTATGTCGACCCGAGCTTCAACCCCAAATCCGGTGAGATCATAGCCGCCGAGATAGGCGGGGGGGTCGTCGCCTTGGACCCCCTGGCCGAGGATTACGTCGATAATATGCGAAAGGTCGCAAGGGAGATATCGTCGGGGATCAAAAGCCAAGACGGGGGAGGATAGAAGTGGAGCCGCCGGGATCTTATCCTGCGGTGACGGCGTATGGAGATCTCATGAGAAGATATTATAATGAGGTGAGATTGGAGTGACTGCGGGGAGGTTGGGGCTGCTCTCATGAAGGGCGATCAGGCCGGCGATCCAGCGGTCTACATCGAGGACCTATCGGTCAAGATCGACGGGTTCAGGGTCCTCGAGGAGATCAACCTCAAGATAAAGGAAGGGGACTTTCTGGGGGTGATCGGCCCCAACGGCGGCGGAAAGACCACTCTCCTCCGGGCGATCCTCGGCCTGGTGAAGCCCGCGAGGGGGAAGATCGAGGTCTTCGGGAGGAGCCCCAGGGCGGCGAGGAAGCAGATCGGATACCTCCCCCAGAAGAGCCTCTTCGATCCCAAGTTTCCCATCACCGCCCTCGAGGTGGTGATGATGGGCAGATACGCCGCGAGAGGGCTCATCCGGCGGTACACCCCCCAGGACCTCGATTCCGCCTGCGAGGCGATCTCCCTGGTGGGTATGTCCGAGTACGCCGATAGAGAGATCGGGAGCCTCTCGGGGGGGGAGCAGCAGAGGATCTTCGTCGCGAGAGCGATAGTCTCCGGCCCCCGCCTCCTCCTCCTGGACGAACCGGCAGCGGGGATCGACTCGGCGAAACAGGTCGAGTTCTATGAGCTCCTGGGAGAGCTCAACGAGAAGATGACGATAATCATGGTCTCCCACGATATAAGCGCCGTTTCGGCTTACGTAAAGAAGATAGCCTGCGTCAGCCGAAAGCTCTACTACCACGACTCAAAGGAGCTCTTGGCAGAGGATATCGAGGAAGCCTACCACTGCCCCGTGGAGATGATAGCCCACGGGGTCCCCCACCGGGTCCTGAGACCTCACGACTGAGCCGGGCCGACGGAGAGATATGATCGAGATATTACAGTACGGATTTATGCAGAACGCCCTCCTGGCAGGAGGGATCGCGTCCGTCCTCTGTGGGGTCATGGGGATCTACGTCATCCTCAACCGGCTCGTCTTCATAGGCGGCGGGATCGCCCATTCCGCCTTCGGCGGCATCGGCCTCGGCTACCTCCTGGGAGCAAACCCCCTGATCTTCGCGATCATATTCTCTCTTGCCACCGCCCTCGGGATAGGGGCGGTGAGCGAGAGGTCGAAGGTCTCTTTTGACACCGCCATCGGGGTCTTCTGGGCGGTGGGGATGTCCCTGGGGATCGTCTTCGTGAGCAAAAGCCCCGGACGCGCCCCCGACCTCTTCGACTACCTCTTCGGAAACATCCTGGCGGTCTCATATTTCGACATCAAGATCATATCCGCCCTCACCCTCGGGATGATCGTCCTAGTCGCCCTATTTTATAAGGAGCTGCTGATCCTCTCCTTCGATCCCCTCTACGGCGAGGCTCTCGGCCTTCCTGTATTCCGGCTCCGCCTCCTCCTCCTCTCCATGGTCGCCCTCAGCGTCGTCGTCCTGATAAAGATCGTAGGGATAATACTGGTCATCGCCCTCCTAACGATACCCGGCGCCATTGGAAGGCAGCACGCCAAGAACCTCAAGGGGATCATGATCCTCTCCATCCTCCTGGGGATATCCTTCGTCTCCGCGGGACTATTGGCCTCCTACCATCTCAACACCCCATCCGGGGCGACGATCATCCTCGCCGCATCGGGGGCTTTCTTCGTCAGCACCATCATCGCCCGCTGAGATCATGAGGCCGGCTGCGTGTACTGATACAACAAACTTATACGCAAGAGGGTACAAAAGGCGGACCGAGATGCGCCGATATCAGACCCTCCTCCTCTTCCTCTTTGTCCTCCCCCTCATCGCGCCTTCAGCCGGAGGCTCAGGAGAGGCCAGAGGGGTCCAGTTCGCCGGGGACCACTACAAGGTCGAAGGGGGTCCCAGAATCAGCGCCTCCGCCATAAACCCCGTCGTCGCCCCCGGAACTTCCGGAACTCTGAGGCTCGTCATGGCCAACGACGGGGTGGTAGAGAGGCTCGTTCCCGGTCTCGTCCCCCAAGGCTATGAAGAAGAGGCGGCGATGGAGATGCTGGCGGAGTTCGGCTGCCTCGTTGCATCGGACCTGAAGGCCCACCTCCTCTCCGGTGGACCCGTCCGGATCCTCTCCGGACCGGTCCACCTCGACCGGCTCGATGCGGGGGATACCGCGTCCCTGAACTATGAGATCTCCATCGAAGACGGCGCCTCGGGTCCGGTACCCCTCGTCCTGGAGATCGAATACGAGCACCAGGTCGACGTCAGCTTCAGCGGCGGGACCGCCTCGCCCCTCTACCTCCCCACCGCCCTCCGCATCGACCTTGTCCTGTCGGTGGAGGGGTCCCCCCCCTCCCTGGAGCTGGCGGGGACAAGATCCGATCTATATCCGGGAGAGGAGGGCTCCATCAGCCTCATCATCAGAAACGCGGGGGATGAAACCGCCCAGAACTGCACTGCCCGACTTGTGGCCGCCTCCCCCTTCACCCCTCTGACGGCTCGGAGCCGTCTCGGGGACATACCTCCCGGAGGGGTCGGAGTCGCTCGATTCGACCTCTTTATGGAGGGGTCGGCCCGCCCCCAGGATTACAGCCTCGGCTGCGAGATCGAATGCTCCGGAGGGGCGGCGTCTCTATCCGTCCCCCTGACCGTCGCCATACCCGAGGGGTGGCCGCTTATAGGCGCCCCCCTCCCGGCCGCCCTCTTCGGCGGCTCAGCCCTGGCGATCTTCTGGCTCCTTTGGGGCAGGGGGAGGCGGCCGCCCCGGTTGAAGAACCTGGTGGGGAACCGGAGATAGCCTCGGACCCAGAGGCGGCATAAGCCCTCGGCCTTCCTTCAACGCCGTCGCCACCGTCATAGATATCTTCAACCTCCGCCCTGCGAAGAGATATGCCGGCTTTGAGGGCGGAGAAGATCTGCAAAAGCTTCAGGAGGCTCTTCAAGGAGAAGATGATCCTCTTCGATATATCCCTCTCCATCGAGGAGGGGGAGGTCTTCGGCATCCTCGGCCCCAACGGCGCCGGAAAGACTACCCTCATGTCCATCTTCTCAACCCTCATCCGCCCCGACGGCGGCAGCCTCGAGGTTCTGGGCCGCGACGCCCTGAGAGATACCCACGCCATAAGGGAACGGATCAACATCAGCAGCGGAAACCCCAACTTTCCCTGGTCCCTCACCGTGCGAGAGAACCTGCGCCACTCGGCGATGCTCTACGGCCTCTACGGCCGGAGCCTTTATAGATCCGTAGACGACGCGATCTCGGCCTTCGAGCTCGGACCTCAATCCGACGCCAAGTTCGAGACCCTCTCCACCGGCCAGAAGCAGAGGGTATCTCTCGCAAAGTCGATCCTCAACCGGCCCCAGATCCTATTCCTCGACGAGCCTACCTCGGGCCTCGATCCGGAGATGGCGATGAAGACCAGGGATCTCATAAAGAAGATCTACCAGGAGGAGGAGATCACCGTCGTCCTCACGACCCACTACATGCCCGAGGCTGAGGAGCTATGCGACAGGATAGCCTTCCTCCGGGAGGGGAGGCTCGCCGCCCTGGGGACCCCAAAAGAGCTGAAGAGAGCTCTCCAGATCGGCCACAGGATCACCATCGAGTACCAGGGGGTGATCGATCCGGTGAGGCTTCGGATCATCCCCGGGGTGATGGAGGTGAGAGAGCTCTCCGGGAGGGTGGAGATGATCTTCGACCACTCTGGAAGGACGTTCAGCACCATCATCAAGGCCTTTGATGGGGCGGATATACTGGATATAGAGATAGAACAGCCAGATCTGGAGGATGTCTTCCTTGAGCTGGCGAGGTGAGCTGAATAAGGTTCTATCTGCGACCTACAAGAACTGGATCATATCGAAGCGGAACGTATTCACCGTCTTCGAGCTGATCTTCTGGCCCTTCATCGGCCTGCTCTCCATAGGGCTTCTCACCCGCTTTCTGGAGGTGGGCGACGATATGGTCGCCTTCGTCCTGGTGGGGGCTATAGCCCTCAGCATCCTCCAGATCAGCCAGATAGACGTCGCCTACATCCTCCTCTTCGACCTCTGGTCCAAGAGCATCAAGCAGACCTTCGTCTCTCCCGTTCGGGGCTACCACCTGGTATTGGGGGCGATGCTCTTCGGGGTGATCAGAGGGGTGGCGGTCTTCCTCGTCCTGGCGGCCGCAAGCGGCCACCTCTTCGGCTTCGACTTTCTCGCAGGAGGTGCCGTAACGGTCATCGTATTCCTCGCCGGGACCTTCATCACCTCCGCCTCCATCGGTATGGTGGTCTGCATATCGATCCTCCTCTTTGGCCAGAGGGCTGACGTCGCCGCCTGGACCCTCAGCGGGATCATGATGCTGGTGAGCGGGGTCTACTATCCGGTATCGATCCTCCCCGGCCCCCTCCAGATCCTATCGAAGTCGATACCTCTGACCTACCTTCTGGAGTACTACCGGTCCGCCTACGGCTACGGGAGCCACCAGATCCTCCTGGGGATGGCCCTCGCCCTCCTCTACTTTTTTGCGAGCCTATTGATCCTGAACCTCGCCATCGAGAGGGCGAGGAGGACGGGGATGATGCTGAGGCTATCAGAGTAAGGAAGGTCCCTAGAATAAGGTTTTAAAGTCGACGATTCTTATGGTGTGGGGCGCTAAAATTGACGATCGAGGGCTTTATCGGCAAAACGATATTGGGAGACCTCCACCCCGTCCGGGTGATGGGGGTGATCAACCTCAGCCGCGAGTCGTTCTATCAGGAGTCGTACGCCGGGGAGGACGCCCTCCTCGAGCGGGCCCTCTCCTTCGCTGAGGAAGGGTCGGAGGTCTTGGACCTGGGGGCGGTCTCCACTGCGCCGGGCTCGCCCCCGATCCCCGAGGAGGAGGAGAGAAATAGGCTCTTTCCCGCCCTCGAGGCCGTCCTCGACCGGCTGGGAGGCGAGGTGGTCGTATCCGTCGATACCCAGAGGGCGAAGGTCGCATCCGACGCCCTGTCCATGGGAGCTGATTGCATAAACGACGTCTCAGGGCTTCGCGACCCGGATATGGCTCGGACCGTCGCTGACCACGACGGCTCCCTCATCATCATGGCGTCGAGGGATAGGCCCGGCGACATCCTCGAGGTTGGAGAGATCGTGGCCAACCTCGGCGAGAGGCTGGTGGCGGCGAAGGAGGCAGGGGTATCGATGGAGAAGGTGACCGTCGATCCGGGGATCGGCCGGTGGACCCCCCCCAAAGGGCCAGGCCACGACCTGGCGATCCTCGACGGCCTCTCACGTCTCAGGGTCCTCAACAGGCCGGTGATGGCGGCGTTATCCAGGAAGTCGTTCATCGGAGCCGTCCTCGGTCGTCCCATCCCCGCAGAGAGGCTCCCCGGAAGCCTGGCCGCCACCGCCATCGCCGTCTACAACGGCGCCCACCTCGTCAGGACCCACGACGTGGCGGCATCGATGGATGCGATCCGGATGGCTGAGGCGGTCCGGGGAAGGCCCTCCATAGCTAGGGCTGGAGGGATCGAGGTGGAGGTCTTCGCCTCCTGGGGCCGACCCCAGGACCTCCATCAGGCCTTCGGGAGGTTGGGGGTGGAGGAGGGTGGCGCGAAAGCCCTGGGGGGGAAGGGGTCCTTTCGGGCCCTCTCCATAAGGGGCGTCACCTCAATGGAGGCGATAGTCATAAAGCAGGAGATGCTCGCCCGGGGCGGAGACGCCGCCATACCCATGGGAGCCCTCCGGTGCGACCCCGGCGAGATGGAGGTCCTGGTCCTGGGGACGGCGGCCCAGGTCCGGGGTCTCGGAAAGAACCTCAAAAGCCAGCCCTTCAACCTCCCCGCCGTGGCAGGAGCCATCGAGGGGGCTCTGGAGAGGGTGGATGACCCCAAAAGGTACTGGTGAATTAATTGGAACTCTTCGGGATAAAGACGGATCTGGTGAGGCCGGGAGACGATCTGGCTGAGGCGATCCTCCGGGGGATGGAGAGGGCGGGGCTCCGCCTCGCCGAGGGGGACGTCCTGGTGGTCGCCGAGAGCGCCGTCGCCACCGCCGAGGGGGGGGTCGTGGACCTATCCCACGTCACTCCTGGGGACCGAGCCTGCGAGCTGGCGGAGAGGTACGATAAAGACGCGCGGGAGATGGAGCTGATCATAAGATCTTCAGACCGGATCATCGGCGGGATCCCGGGGGTCGTTCTTACTATAAAAGACGGGTTTCTCTACCCCAACGGTGGGATCGACCACTCCAACGCGCCGCCGGGGCACGTCGTCTTATTCCCAAGGGATCCGGGAAGGTCGGCAGCGGAGGTGAGGAAGAGGCTGGAGGAGGCGTCGGGAAAGAGGATCGGCGTCATCGTCGGCGACAGCAGGACCCACCCCCTCCGCCTCGGCTGCGTAGGCGTCGCCCTCGCCTGCGACGGCGTCGTCCCCGTAGAGGACGCGAGGGGGCAGAGGGACCTCTTCGGAAGGCCCCTTCTGATAACGAGGAAGGCCGTCGCCGACAACCTCGTCTCGGCGGCGGAGGTCGTCATGGGAGAGGGGGACGAGGGGATACCGGCGGTGATAATAAGGGGAGCTCCCGTCCGGCTCGCCGATGACGGCGAAGATATGAAAATCCCGAATATACCCCCCGAGGAGTGCATGTACATCGGGTCCCTCCGGTGCGGACCCCACCCGTACCAGGGGGGGTACGACCGGCTGATCGAGGAGGCGACGGAGGCGATTGAGAGGGCCTACGCCCCCTACTCGGGCTTTCGGGTCGGGGCCGCCCTCCTCGCCAGGGGCGGCAAGATATACTCCGCCGCCAACGTCGAGAACGCCTCTTCCGGCGCCGCCATCTGCGCCGAGAGGGCGGCGATCGCGAAGGCGGTATCGGAGGGGGAGAGGGAGTTTGAGGCCCTGGCGGTGGTGGCGGATAGCCAGGAGCCCGTCTCTCCCTGCGGGATCTGCAGGCAGAACCTCATCGAGTTCGGGGACGACATAAAGGTGATCATGGCGAACACGAGAGGGGATGCGGAGATTGCGACGGCGGGGGAGCTATTGCCCCGGGGGTTTAAGCGGGATCATTTCATGGATTGAACCGTCATATAGATATCTCGAAGTTATCCACGCCCGATAAGAGAGAACCAGTAATTTTCGTGATGGCTCAGATCCTGTCATATTACCTATAATTTCATAGGCTTTTTTTGATTAATACCCGAAATATCGATATCATCTTAACCCTTATCTTCTCATTTATTGTGATCAGCGTTGTGAAGTATACCGCCGCTCCAATCGCCGTATAGGCTCCCAAAATCTCGTAGCGATTCACATGCACAAAATGGAGCCCTATCAGTAGGATCAAGATCATGAAGAGTGCGGATAACGATTCATCTCTTATATCCTTCCAGGGAATTGAGATCGGAACAATCCCTTCTGAGTACTTTAAACTCAGCTTGAGCGAGACGGCGATTGTTGCGAATGTGGCGATGGCCGCGCCGACGATCCCAATGGCGTAGACGAGAACGAAGTTTCCGATGAGGTTCAGCGGTATCGTGACCAAAGTTACCTTAAGAACCAGGTCGGGCCTATTCATTCCTGCGAGCGCTCCTCTCGTAATCATCTGGACCGTCTCCACAAGCCTTGCACCAGTAAGAATTATGAGAGTCAGCCAGGCCACGGTGAAGGCCTCCCCGTATGCGTAATAAAGGAGGTCACCTGAAAAAATCAATACCCCCGCGAAGGCGGGGATGGCCAACATAAGCGAGTAAGTGAGGGCTTCTGAAAAGGCATTTTTAATCTGGTCTATTTGTCCGTTTGCGGACCATCCGCTGATATAAGGAAATAGAGTCGTCGATATGGCGATAGTTCCCAAAATCGCAGCATTTGAAAAAGACCAGCTTACACCATAGACGCCCGAATAGAACTTGGGCATAAGAAGGCCTATTACGAGGATGTCCATCGATTGGTACAGATACTCGTTTAGGCTTATTCCAAAAGAGTATTTCGAGTAGGAGAAGATGCTCTTTACGTGCTCCATCGATGGCTTCTTCAGCCTCGCCCCTGTGAACTTGAGACCCAAGGGAATGTTTACCAGAAGGGCGATGCAAAATCCTCCGATCATCCCATAGATCTGATAGCCCAGTGTGATAAATATTAGTTGAAATATAATTCTTGCTATGTTCTCCGCCAGGTAAATCAGATAGCTTATTCCCTGCTTCTTTTCACCTGCGAGCGCTGCTCTGATCAGCTGGGAGTATCTCATAAAAAGTAGGCTCAAGGCCAAAAAGTGGAAAACGCTAACACCGATGTAATCGTCGATCCAACCCCTCATAACATACAGAGCCGCCAAGAATAAGAGGAGGGTCGCGCTGTGCATCAAGAGGGAGGCAGTAAAGTACTCAGACGCTTCTCTCCCTTCGCTGATCCTCTTTATGGTCCCAGAGTTCAACCCGCAATCCATAAACATAACAATTAAATTAAATATAGCTATATAAACAAAATAAATGCCCAGAATCTCCGGACCGAGCACATGGGCGAAATACATCAGTGAGAGGAAACCCGCAATGGTGACCCCAATTTGGGACAAAAATACTGTGATGCTCGATCGCTCAACTGACATATCTGGATTCCTTTTTCGGATAGCAGGTACAGGATTCGGTTTACATCTGAGATTCGGTTTCTATGTTATATAGGTTCCCTCAATCGGATCGATATCGATATCCTCGTCCCGATAGGGCTATTTTATGACTGGAAAACCTGGACGACAGTTTTAATAGAGATCAGGTTGCTACTCCCAAAGCGCTGTGATAAATGTGAGTCAAATTGACGTCGTCATCGGCACCACCGCTGTGAGGAGGTCGTCATTTGCTTTAGATCATTTCATGCAAAATCTTCATGAAATCCAGAGGAACTACGACCGCTCGGAGGTCGTTATCGCCACTGATGAGACCGACTTTGCAGAAGATTTGGATCAATTATTAAATAAATATAAAATTTTTGGGCGCGTAATTGTATATGAAACGGAAAATCCTGACCAAAGAAAGAATCAAAGGCTGTGCAGCATAACGAGCGGAAGGAACGCGATAGTCGATTATCTGCTCAACAGCGATTCGCCGTATCTGTTATTCCTGGACTCCGATATGACTTATGATCCAAGGATAATAGATATCATGAAAAGAGAGATCAATGGGCATGATGTGCTCCAAAGCGGCTACATGGTCCGCTCTAAAACGATCGAAGCTGTGGGTTTCGGAGGGTGTTCCCTGATAAAGAGGGAGATATTGAGCAAGATCAGGTTCAGGTTTTATGAGTTCGAAAATGGCCGTGTTATAGACGAATTTAATATTTTTGAATATGATCTGGTTAGGAAGGGTGCCCGTATAAGAAAGGGGGTATTTTTATCGGTTGACCATTATATCAGCCACGACGAAGCGGTATCGATAAATCCTCGCAACTTAAGCGCTTTTCAGAAGATAACAACATTCCCGATTCTAAGGTATATCTTGTTGCATTTGAGCATAATCTCAAGATACGACATAACCAGATACCTCCAGCACCTCGTATACGGCCGCAGTTGAGATCCTTGTAGAAGAGATTCATAATAATATTTACTAAATTATGAGTGACTCTATCATGAAGATCGTTCATTGGAACATTTCAAAAGCGTCTCACCCCATTTATGGACTGCGAAAGTATGAGGATGAGCTCTATAGAGGGATCGCGGCGATCATAGGAAACGAGTCTGATCTAGCACGGGTCAGAAGACCTGAGGGCGAGATCCGAGGAAATACCGTCTTCTCTTGGCCCTTTTACAGGAATGCTGACGCAGATTTGGTCCACGCAACAGCTCAGACCCTCGCCCCAGCCATCTACTTTAAAAGAATAAATAAATTCGTAGTTACGGTCCACGACCTGGCACCCATGATATACCCTTCTGAGATGAACAACTTATCCGTTAGGGTGCAGTACCTCCTGACACCAAGAGCCCTGAAGAAGGCTGACAGAATCATAGCCGATTCCCGCTTTACACGAGATGAACTTCTGAGGCTGACCGATCTCAAGGTAGATAGAATCGAAGTCGTTCACCTCGGCGTAGATCACGATCTATATAGGCCGATGGAGAGATCGATCTGCAAAGAGCGGTTCGGACTCAATCCTGAAGACAAACACGTATTGGTGGTCTCCTCGAACCTCGAGCACAAGAGGATGGATCTTGCCAAGAAGCTATTTGGGTATATCCGCTCTGAGAGAGGAGACGTCAAGATGATAAAAGCGGGCTACGGAGAGGGGCTGGAGGGCGAAGGCATAATCAGCGTAGGATGGGTCCCTGAAGAAGATATGCCCCTATTATTCAATGCATCCGACGCCTATCTGCATACCTCGGAGTACGAGGGGTTTGGGCTTCCGGTATTGGAGGCGATGTCTTGTGGGGTTCCCGTCATCGCTTCAAATAAGGCGAGCATCCCGGAAGTCGTCGGAGACTGCGGGTTACTGCTGGACTTCGATACTCTGAACTACAGAGAGATAGTCGGAGAGATCTCTTCCCTGATCGACGGGGGGCTGGATAGTGCTGCCCTGGAGCGGAGCAGAGGCTTCTCCTGGGAGAGGACCGCACGGGATACATTTGAGATATATAAAACATTGCTGGAAGTATAATCTAGATGTGTCCCGCATGATGTTGGTGATATTTAATGATTAAAATCTTAGTTTCAGTAAGAAATTTTTATCCTATAATTGGTGGTGCAGAGCTTTCGATGTATACGTTGGCAAAACGTCTTTCAGAAGAGAAAGAGGTTCATATCATCACCAACGGCCATTCATTCAATGAAATAATAAAAGATCAATTACATATACATGAGAGAGCTGCATCGATCAATATACCTCAATTTAGGCATATTAAGACTTATATGGAATGTAAGAAGTGGTTATCTATACTAGACAATTTTGTCAGCGAAAATAGGCCAGACATGATTTTAACCCAATTAGAGTTCGCTTTACCGAGCGTTGAAATAGCGATGAAATATAATATTCCTTCTGCCCTATTTATCCGTGATTATTCGCATTTCTGCCCTATAGGTTTTGCGAATGGGATCAAATGTAATAAAGTATGTTGGCGTTGCTTACCTAATATGAACTCGAAACTCTATAACGCCCTTAAATTCGGCCAAGACTCTCTTCAGTACCCATTTTCGAGGAAGTTGCTTAAATGGAGCGAAAGAACCGTAAAAGGGGCAGATTCTGTTATTGCGAACAGCCGATTTGTCTCGGATCTTACTAGGGAGTGGTTTGATGTTGAATCTGAATATATTTATCCATTTATAGAGTATAAATCGGTCGAATCTGATACCCATAACAGTAAATTTATAACAATGATAAGACCGGATATATTAAAGGGTGTTAAAATTTTTTTAGATATAGCCAAAAAGATGCCTGGTAATAGATTTCTATGCGTTGGTAAAATTCCTCCCCATTTTGAATTCAAATCTGAACTTGAAAATGCAGAAAACATCACCTATATAGAATGGACTGATGACATGCGGGAGGTTTATTCTAAAACCAAAGTTCTCTTGGTTCCCTCAATCTGGCCAGAGCCTTTTGGCAGAGTCTGCGTCGAAGCGATGTTAAACGGAATCCCTACAATCGTGAGTAAACGGGGCGGTTTGCCTGAAGTAGTATCCAATGCTGGAATTATCGTTGACGATCCATTTTGCATAGAAGATTGGGTTGACAAGATTAACAAAATTTGTTCGGATGATCAATATTATACCGAACTTTCCGATAAAGCGAGGGAAAGAGCAGCTATTTTCAATTTTGACGCTCAATATAAGAAATTTACTAATATTATCGAAGATATTATACCTTGAAAATATGCTGTAGTATATAGAATGCAGTGGCTAAAGAGAAGGCTTTACGCAGTAATAAATACATTCATCCTTCTCCAGCCCGCATCTTCTGACGACTTCGCCGCCTAGCTCGCTTACGTAATCATCCACCGTCACGATAAATCCTGCGTCTTCAAGCCTATCTTTGTAATCAAGTCCATAAGCTCTTACGTGGTCAGACTGTCCATAGACCCTCTCTCGATCTTCTGGGGAATTGATCGCAGGGTCCTCGATGGTTGTCTCCGCAAGGATCGGTACCTGCAAAATCCCCCATCCACCTGGCTTTAAAACCCTTAGTATCTCGCTCATGGCCTTTTTATCATCTGGTATATGCTCCAAGACGTGATAACAGAGGACACAGTCAAAAGATCCTTCAGGAAATTTTATATCTGTTGCATCCATGTTAATCATAGCTAAACGTGAATATAAATCCACACTCACATAATCAAGATTTGGCATCGATCTGAACTTTCGCTGTATGTAATAATGAGGAGCGATCTCAAGAACTTTGATATCGTCTTCAAAGAAGCGGGTTCGATCTCTCATATAAAGCCAGAGAAGTCGGTGTCTCTCGAGAGATCGGCAATGTGGGCACATGGCGTTCGGCCTTTTATTAACGCCGAAGGGCAAGAAGTACTTGAAGTGGCCTTCACATATGGGGCAAATAACGATATCGCCCTTATATTGGATGGAACGGAAGATATCTAGATACGATCCAATAAGGTACCTACTTAGCGTTATAATTCTTCGAACTTCCTTGAAGATCGCCATTTATCAGCATTCCCTTAGTTAATCTCTTTGTCTTTCACGTCCAATGCAAAAATCATATGATATGGGTTATCTGCTATGTAATAATATCGGTTAATAACAAATAATTTAGATAAAATTTTTAATATGAATTTAATCGAATATCCTTTTTTGCCGATCTCCCAGTAATGCTCCCCATCAAACCTATGCTCTCTGTAATATGGGATTTTAAATAATAATTTCTTCTCTTTAACTAAAGGGACCTTAAATCTGAACATAAATTCGATGCCAAAGTACGGCAAAGATAGTATTACAAAATTCTTGGCTACATACTTCATCTCTTTTAAAGCAACCTCAAAACAATCGAAGGGCAGGTGCTCCAACACCTCAGCACATAATAACGTATCAAAAGAACCCTCTTCAAAAAATTTTCTTAGATTCGTTACGCTTCCGACCCGGTCGGGCTCCAAACTGGGATCTATATCGACGGTGGTTACTTCGATCCCCTGATTTTTCAAGTAATTGCTGACCGTCTTATTTCCGACGCCGATCTCCAATACGTTTTTGGGATTCGTCCTCAAGACCTCGTCAATCTGATACCAATAGCTGATAAAACGCTCCTTGGTATCGTAATCTTTGAAATAGTGTTCCCTTGGGACTTGAGCCCCAAACTTCATCTTACCTTCCGTGATCCGCCACCATCCTCTCTACGTCCGCTCCCACCATCATCTCGACGAGCTCCTCAAACGACGTCTTCGCCGCCCACCCGAGCGCCTCCTTCGCCTTCGAGGCGTCACCCCGCAGCTCCGGGACCTCGGCGGGCCTCATGAACCTCTCGTCCATCTTGACGTGATCCCGCCAGTCAAGGCCGACCGAGGAGAAGGCCATCTCGACGAACTCCCTCACCGAATGGCTCTCGCCGGTCGCGACGACGTAGTCGTCGGGGGCGTCCTGCTGGAGCATCCGCCACATCGCCTCGACGTAATCGGCCGCATACCCCCAGTCCCTCTTGGCGTCGAGGTTTCCGAGCCGCAGCTCCTTTGAGTGGCCAGCGTGGATCCTGGCGACTCCGTCGGTGATCTTCCTCGTAACAAACTCGATCCCTCGCCTCGGAGACTCGTGGTTGAAGAGGATGCCGTTACAGCAGAACATCCCGTAGCTCTCTCTGTAGTTCACCGTCGTATAGTAGCCGTAGACCTTGGCGATGGCGTAGGGGCTGCGGGGGCAGAACCGGGTATCCTCGTTCTGGGGGACCTCCTCGACGTTTCCGAACATCTCGCTGCTGGAGGCCTGGTAGAACTTGGCGTCGCGGCAGAAGTGCTTCACGGCGTCGAGGATCCGGGTGACCCCCAGGCCCGTGACGTTCCCGGTGAGGACCGGCTGGTTCCAGGATGTGGCGACGAAGGACTGAGCGGCGAGGTTGTAGACCTCGTCGGGCTGGGCCGTCTGGACCGCGACGTTGAGGGAGGACTGGTCGGTGAGGTCCCCTTCGAGAAATATTATGTTGTCCGCGATATGACTTATCCTGGACATATTCGGGGTGCTGAGCCTTCTGACGAGGCCGTAGACCTCATAGCCCTTGGCCAGCAGGAGCTCTGCGAGGTACGATCCGTCCTGCCCTGTTATCCCGGTGATCAACGCCGCTTTGGTCATGTTGCTTCATCTCCAGATCGGACGAAAGGCTCGAAGGCTTGCAGGTTTTTATAACCTTCGCCATTATTCTCAACCATCATTCTCCATTCGCGTCCGTCGAGGCCATCATCGGCCATCATTTAAAGTTTTTCCGATTAAACTCAGATACACCGACCATCATCTCAGGCACCGATGGTAGATGCCTGGCCAAATCTCGGTCAAATCTCGGTCATATCCCAGTCGAACCCCGCCTTCCAGTACACCTCCGGATATCTCCTGCAAGTGGGAGAGCAAAATCAGAGGTCAACCCACCAACCTCTCATACAACTTCACGTGCTGGTCCGCGACCTCGTCCCACGACCTGATATTATCTCTTCGCAGGTCCCCTTCGCCGACCACCTCGCCCGAGAGGTCGCCGATACGTTCTACCAGCTGATCAACAACTATCGGACGGCTCAATCCGACGCAGGTCTTGCCGTCGACGAACTCCTCCAACGCGCTCCCCTCCGCGACGATGCAGGGTGTCCCGCTGGCCAACGCCTCGGCGACGGTGATCCCGAAGGCCTCAAAGGACGAGAGCATGACGAAGACCCCCGCAGACCTGTAGTGATCCAGGAGCTCCTCTCTGGAAAGATCCCGTAACCACTCGACCCTCTCCTCCACTCCGAGATCCTCAGCAAGACGCTTCAGCTCCCCCTCGTAGGGACCCCGCCCGACCACCACCAGTCTTCGATCGCCGAGGTGAGGCAGAGCTCGAATTATATGCTGGACGCCTTTATACTCCTCGAGCCTTCCGACATAGAGGATCTTGCTCAAGTCCTTCTCGCCCGCATCGCACTGAAACTCGTCGAGGCTTATCCCGTTCGTCGTTCGTTCTATCCTTTCGCCGGGGACGTCGAAATCCGTCTCCAGAAGTCCCCTCTCAAAGAGAGATACGCATACTACTCTGTCGGCCGCCTCGAATATCCTCGATCCGATCAGCCTGTAAGGCTTGTGCAGGAGGTCTCTGAACGGGGTGTGACCCCTTCCATGATAATGGGGGGTGAAGACGAACTTCCTGTCGCCCTTCGCCATCGCCGCGAAGAATGCCGGGAGAGCGTGGTAGCCGTGGGCATGGATCACGTCGCACCTCGCCCTCTTGAGATAAAGGTAGATCTGGGGAGCGAAGAAATAGGCATTATCCGGAGCTATCGACCTGAACCGTCTCACAGCGACCCCGTTTATGATCTCGTTCTCCGGGAGCCTTCCCGTCGGGTCGGTAGAGACGACCTCGACCTCGAAACCCCTTTCTGCCAGCCTTTCGCTGATCTCCTTGACGTGAGTTTCCACGCCGCCGATATCGGGGTGATATCGAGGAGATATCTGGAGGATCTTCATCTCAGAGTCGCCTCGAATATCTCGGCGTACCTCTTCGCGATATCTTCCCAGCCCATCTCTGAAGACCTGATGTTCCGTGACGCGGAGATATCGAAACATCTCAAGATCTCATCTTTTATCTCGGTGGGATCCCCAGGGGAGATGAAAGTTGCGCCTTCATAGCTGGACATGGACTCCGCGAGACCGCCGACCTTCGTTGTAATGACCGGTATCCCGTAGGTTATCGCAATGTGCGCTACACCACTCTGAGACGCCCTCAGATATGGCAAGACCAAAAGATCCGCAGCGGAGAAATAAAGGGATACGTCGTCGTCCGGGACGTACTCGTCCCTTAGAGATATCTTATCCCTGTGGGGTGAGGCCTCTATCAACTCCTCTAACCCCAAATCGTCCCAAACTTCACCCACCACGAGCAACCTCATGGGGCGCACCTTCTCTTCAGGGATCTGGCTGAAGCCCTCGACGAGGTGGTTCACCCCCTTGTATTTTCTTATCAGTCCAAAATATAAAATCACATAATTATCCGTTATTCCCAACCTCCTCCTGGCTTCTTCCTTATTTATTTTTTTAAAATGATCGAAGGGACCAAGAGGGATGACCGATATATCCTTTGAGGGGAGGCGGTATTTCTCTGCTATCAGCTCCTTATCTGCATTTGAGTGAGTTATGGCGGTAATGTTCTTTGTGATTATCCGTCCAATTATCCTGGAGTATATCCTTATCGGAAGTATCGACTCCTCGAGAGGATCGACGACCTCATGAAACTCCACGATTATCTTTTTGTGCAGGAACAAACGGTTTATCAACTTGAAGATGGCGTAAATGTGACCCACAGAAGAGGTCCACCACTGGAATATCAGGATCTGAGGATTGCCTCTCCTCAAGAAATGATATGCTCTGAGCCAGCTCAAAGGCGAGTCCCAATCGATGTAGCGCTCGTCGATCTCCCCGGACAGGTTCAAATCTGAGAGATCTTTGCCCACGTGCTTTCTGCCCGGAAATAATAACTTGGGGAGAAGCTTTCTGAATAATACGACCGAGACTTCGTTCTCCTCCGCTAATGCATTCGAAACCCTGATGGTGTAGTAGCTCAAACCACTGAAGAAATGTTTTGAAGGTCCGAATATGCATATCTTGCTCATAGCTCCAGGCACCTCCTTTTCAGCCAACCACCGTCAGGGCTATAGATAGAATATCAAAATATAGAACGATCCGGGTCACAAAGACTCCTCGTTATTCATATACCACTTGTTTGCGAGCATAAGATCCCCAGGGGTCCCCACATCTATGTGAATCCCTTCGATCTTCCTGTAAAGGACTCTTCTTCCCCGATCGATGGCCACCATCACCGAATCTGTCAGCTGGAGCTCTCCATTATATCCAGGCTTCGTCTCCCGGATGGAGTCGAAGATGGACCTCTCGAAGACGTAAGCCCCTATGGCTCCGAGGCTGCTGGGCGCCTCCTCAGGTGAGGGCTTCTCGATGATGTACTTTATCCGGTCCCCCTCGGCCATGATGATCCCGTGGCGTGTAACGTCCTCCACCTCTGCGACGCCGATGGTGGCGTCGGCTCCCTCTTCCACATGGTAGGAGATGAGATCCCTCAAAAAATCCTTGGGACGGAAGAAGTTGTCCCCCAGGACGACGGCGAAGCTTCCGTCGATGGCGTGCTCTCCGGAGAGGACCGCATCTGCGAGCCCTTTTCTCTCATCCTGGACTACGTAGGTGAGGTTGACGCCGAACCTCCGGCCGGAGCCGAGGTAGTCTGAGAGGCCGTGCTTGTGAGGGCTGACGACGACTACGATATCGTCGATCCCCGCAAGCCTCATCGCCTCTACGACGTGCTCGATTACGGCCTTATTCCCAACGGGAAGGAGCTCTTTTGGGATGGCGTTGGTGAAGGGGCCGAGCCTGGTGCCACCGCCTGCCGCTGGTATCAATCCTTGCATATCTGTACTCCATATCGAAATTCTCTTTTGAGCTTCAAAGCCTATGGTTGCAGAAAGAAACTACCAGCATATCCCCTCAGCATCCTCGCAGGAGAGGATACGCCTCCCTTCCAGGATCACCCTGGACTTCATCATGTCGAACTCCTCGTCGAGGGAGGCAAACTCGGCCCACTCCGTCATTATGAGACCGGCGTCGCAGCCCTCGAGAGCTTCAGCCGCGCTTCTGCAGTATTTGATATCAGGGACCACCTTTCGCGCGTTGGGGATCGCCAGAGGATCGTAGGCCTTGACGGAGGCGCCTTTCTCCTTGAGGTCCAGAATCACCTTTATAGCCCTCGAATCGCGGACGTCATCGGTATCGCCTTTAAACGCGAGCCCCAGTACTGCGACCTCCTTTCCAAAAAGATCGCCGATCTTCTCCTCGAGGAGCTTCACCAATCTGTGAGGCTGGCGCTCGTTGACCTCAATGACGGACTTCAGCAGAACCGGATATTCTCCGAGAGACTCTGCTAGGCGTATCAGAGCCGAGACGTCCTTCGGCAGACAGCTTCCCCCAAAGCCAGCGCCAGAATTGAGAAAATGGGGGGAGATCCGGTGATCAAGGCCGACCCCGCGCATCACCTCGTAGACGTCTATGTCGAGATCTTTGCATATGTTCCCCACCTCGTTGGAGAAGGAGATCTTCGTGGCGAGCATGGCGTTGGACGCGTATTTGATCATCTCTGCAGCCCTGATCCCCACCCTAAGAACGGGGGAGTCGATCCCGGAGTACGCCGATTCAGCGAGATCTCCCGCCCCGCCCTCTCTGCTCCCGATCACTATCCTGTCAGGATGCATAAAATCGTATACTGCCATGCCTTCTCTAAGGAACTCGGGATTCATGGCGAAGCCGATATCATCGGATCTGCCGCGAGCCTCCTCGAGAACCGTCGGGATCACCAGCTCCTCCGTCGTACCGGGAGGGACGGTGCTCTTGACCACCACCACGTGATATCCCTCTCCATCCCGCAGATATCTGCCTATAGACCTGCTGGCAGAGGCGACCATGGAGAGGTCTGCGTTCCCGTCGGGACCGGGGGGGGTTCCCACGCAGATGAAGGAGAGGTCCGACTCGGGGATTACGTCGTAACTATCGGTCGCCATAAGGTTCTCGCCCGCATGTCTGGAGAGGAGGCCATCCAGACCCTTCTCGTATATCGGTGGCTCTCCGGAGTTGATCGCTTCGACTTTATTACAGTCTATTTCTATAATATTTACATTATGGCCTAGTTCTGCAAAACATGCAGACGAGACCAAGCCCACATATCCCCCTCCTACCACCGATATCTTCACCCCGACCAGCTCCGTCCGATATAAGACGCCATGGATAGGTTCAAAGATCCGGCGTCTAGAGTCCTTTGTCGCCGGATGATGCTCCGGACATATATGATGATCGCACTGACGATCGCACTGACGATCGCACTGACGATCGGCATGACGATCGCCAGATTTCGTCGCTCGCCCCACTCCTTCAACCCTATCCTGCCCCCCCCACCGTCGCCTCCTCGATGAGCATGTGGGGCGAACCGTCGCTGACCGGGACGAGCTGGCCGGACTTTCCGCACCGACCGCTGTTGAAGGCCAGGTCGTCGCCGACGGCCACAACCCTCTCCAGGATCTCCAGGATGTGGCCCGAGAGGGATACGTCCCTCAAGAGGGGGCCCAGCTCACCCCCCTCCACCAGGTAGCCGCGCTTGGCGTTGAACTGGAAGACCCCCTCGGCGGTGGAGACCTGGCCGCCTCTGCTTCCTAAAAGGTAGACCCCGTCCTTCATCTCCTCCAGGATCTCGGCGAGGGTCCAGCCGTCCTTCGGCTGAGATATGTAGGTGTTGGACATCCTCACCACCGGCCTTGAGTTTCCTTGTGCGCGGGCGTTTCGAGGGGTTCCGCCGAGCCTTCCGGCCGTCTCCCGGGAATGGAGGTAGGAGAGGAGGACCCCATCCTCGACGAGGACCGTCTCGGCCGGGGCGCTCCCCTCGTCGTCGAAGGGGTAGCCTCCGTAAAGGGGAAGGCTCGGATCGTCTTTGACGGTGACAAGCTCTGAACCTATCCTCTCGCCGATCTTCCCCTCCAGGATCGAGCCGCCTTCCAGGACTATGTCAGCCTCGACGGCGTGGCCGACAGCCTCGTGGACGAAGACGCCGCCGAGCTCCTGATCGACGACGACCGGAAGGCTCCCGCCCTTCGGGGCCTTCGCGTCCAGGAGGGCGACGGCGGCCCCTCCCGCCCGCCGGGCTAAGCCCACCGCATCGACGTCGCTGAAGAGCTCCAGGCCGCAGGCTCCGGCCCGGCTCTCCATCCCCACCTGATAGACTCCGCTCCTGCTTGCGACTGCGGTGACGTAGAAGCCGACCCTCGTCGCCTCCCCCTCCAGGTCCCTGCCGTCGGAGCTGGTATAACGGGTCTTGACGATCACCTCGTTGTAGACGGCCTGGGTCGACCCCACCCCAGGGACCTTCGCCGCCCCTTCGATCTCCCGGAGAAGATCGACCTTCTCCTCCAGGGATAGGTCGGCGGGGTCTCTCTTCACCGGGACCTTCCCGCCCCTCCCGGGAGGGGAGGAAGCGAGCTCAAGCCGTTCGTCTCCGCCGATCCTCCGGGCCGCCCTCTTCGCCCTCTCCAGATCTCCGGGGAGGTCGTCGAGCCTCTCGGTCTCGACGAAGCCCCAGGACCCTCCCGACAGAGCCCTTATGGCTGCGCCGACGAAGAAGCTCTCCGATATCTCGTCGAGCTCCCCGTTGTCCAGGACTATCCTGGTCGCTCTTCCCCGCAGCACCCTCTGATCGAAAAACTCTTCCATCCGACTCTCCTCTCTATTTCGCCTCTCAAGGACCTCTCGACCGGAGGAGGGAGCTTCTATGACTTAACCCTGACCATCGGCTGATGTCAGATCAGATAATAAGAAACGTCAACAAAAAGAGATACAAAATGAGGGGGAGTCATTACAGAAAGAGATCGGCAGGGGGAGAGGGCCGGGACCCCCCCCCGCCCCATCACAGCCCCTTGCTGGGGGTCGGTATCGTCTCGGGGAGGATGATCCCCAGCTTCTTCTCCGCGGCGAACTTCTTCAGCTTCTCCAAAAGCTTCGGCTTCTGGCCCGAGAAGCTGTACTCAAAGACCTCGCTGATGGAGGTGACGGGGATGATCTTGATCCTGTCCTTGAAGGTATCGTCCAGGAGGACGTCCCCCTCGTTGGACTTGGGGATGAGGACGGTGGTGATCCCCGCCAGGGCGGCAGCCTCGATCTTCTGGGTGACTCCGCCGACGGGGAGGACGTCCCCCCTCACAGAAAGGGAGCCGGTCATCGCCACGTTCTGCTTTATGGGGACGCCCTCCAGGGCGGAAATAACGGCCGTGGCTATCGATATGGATGCGCTGTCCCCCTCGACCCCCTCGTAGGTCCCTATGAACTGGATGTGGACGTCTTTGTTGGTGATATCCTCACCGAGGAACTTCTTAATCAGGGCCGAGACGTTCTGGACCGCCTCCTTTGCTATCTCCTGGAGCCTCCCGGTGGCGATGACCTTCCCCTCCTCCTTCGACTGGGCGGGGGTCACCTCGGCCATGATGGGCAGGACGATCCCGGAGTCGCCGACGACGGCGAGGCCGTTGACCCTTCCGACCTCGGCCCCTGCGTTCTTGAACATGGAGTAGTCCTTCCTCCTCTCCAGGTACATGTCGGCGAGCTGCTGCTCGACGGACCGGGCCATCTTCTTCGCCTCCAGGACGTGGCTCGTATCGGTGAGGGAAGCCTCCTCGGACCGGGCGACGTCCCCGGCAACCCTGATCAGGCCGCCGAGGTCCCGGAGGAGGAGGGTGAGGTGGCCCTTCCTCCCGGCCCTCCTCTTCGCCTCTCTCACGATGTCGGCGACGGCGTCTCTTGTGAAGTGGGGGATCTTGCCGTCCCGGGCGACCTCCTGGGCGACGAACCGGACGAGCTTCTCCCGGTTCTCGACGGTATCCTCCATGGTGTCTCTCATGTAGACCTCGTAGCCGTACCCCTTGATCCTGGACCGCAAGGCGGGGTGCATCCCCCCCATGGCGTCGAGGTTTCCGGCGGCGATCATGACGAAGTCGCATGGGACGGGCTCGGTCCTTACGAGGGCCCCGGAGGACCGCTCCGACTGGCCCGTGATGGGGTACTCCCCCTCCTGGAGGGATGTGAGGAGGCTCTGCTGGGACTCAGGCCGGAGGGTATTCACCTCGTCGATGAAGAGGACCCCCTTGTGGGCCCTGTGGATGGCGCCGCACTCGACCCTATCGTGGCTCGGGGTCTCCAGGCCCCCAGATTGGAAGGGGTCGTGGCGGACATCCCCCAGGAGGGCGCCGGCGTGGGCTCCCGTGGCGTCGACGTAAGGGGCCTTCTTCTGTTTGCTGTTGTCCACCAAAAGCTTGGGGACGAGGGAGTCGTCCTTGGGGATAAGATACCTCATCGATAGGAATATCAGGGCCGCGGCTATGATCCCGAAGAGGAGCTGGCCCATGTAGTAGGCGTAGACGAGGAGGCCCATAACGATCAGCATGAAGAACATATTCCTCGTCTGGGTCTTCTTGCGCGCCTCCATCTTGTGGGCGTCGACTATCTGTCTGCCCCTCCCCGCCGGCACCACCCTGATCTTGGGGTTGTTGTTCTCCTCGGGGTTGTTATAAACCAGAACGTCCTGGAGCTCCTCGATGGGGAGGAGCTCGCTCATGGCTCTTCCCAGCATCGATTTGCCCGTTCCGGGGGAGCCGATGAGCATAACATGGCGGCGCTGATGGGCCGCCTTCTTTATGACCTCCACCGCCTCGTCCTGGCCTATGACCTGGTCTATCAGGCTCTCAGGCACCTCGACGGTGCTGGTGTCGTCGAACTCGGTCTTGCCGAGGAGATCCTTCTTCTCGTCTTCCAACAAAATATCGGCCCTCTCGCTCATAGTGAGACCTTCTAACCTATATAACTGATGCTGAGATGATCGATGCTGAGATGATCGATTCTGCAATAACCGATTCTGATATGACTGGTCTTCTTTGGCCAATTTCCCATCACACCTCAAATTCCTTCATCACACTTCAAACTCCTTCATCACCCTCTGGTAATCGGCGACCATCTCCGGGGTTAGGTGGGGTTTTGCCCGCCCGAAAGCCTCCCGGAAGTGGCGCCCTTCCACCAGGACCCCTTCCAGCACCAGATCTTCCCTCTTCATCCCCGGAGATATCCTCTCCCGGAGGGCGATCATCCCCGCCTCCCGGCAGAGGGTCTCGATATCCGCCCCGGTCCAGCCCGCGGTCATCCCCGAGAGGTCGGAGACGGAGACATCTGCTGCAAGGGGCATCCCCGAGAGGTGTATCTTGAATATCCTCTCTCGGGCGGAATCGTCGGGCATCGGTATCCCTATCATCCTATCGAACCTCCCCGGCCGGAGGAGGGAGGGGTCCAAGAGGTCCGGCCTGTTGGTGGCGGCAAGGACGACGACCTCCTCCAGGGTGACGATCCCGTCCAGCTCCGTCAGAAACTGGCTCACCACCCTCTCGGTGGCGTGAGAGTCGAGGCCAGAGCCTCTGGCCGGGACGATGGAGTCGACCTCGTCGAAGAATATGAGGGAAGGGGCGGCCTGTTTCGCCTTTCTGAAGACCTCTCTGACCGCCCGCTCCGACTCGCCGACCCACTTGGAGAGGAGCTCGGGGCCCTTCACCGAGATGAAGTTCACCCGGCTCTCGGTGGCCACCGCCTTGGCGAGGAGGGTCTTTCCCGTACCCGGGGGGCCGAAGAGGAGGACTCCCCGGGGAGGCCTGATCCCCATGGAGCTGAAGGCTTCCGGATACCTGATGGGCCACTCCACCGCCTCCACAAGCTCCTGCTTCGCCCCTTCAAGCCCCCCCACCTCGTCCCAGTGGACCTCTGCCACCTCCACGAAGACCTCCCTCATGGCCGAGGGCTCGATCATCTTCAGGGCGGACCTGAAGTCCTCCCCCGTCACCTTAAGCCCTTCCAGGACCCCGCCGGGTACCGCCTCTTCGATGTCGAGGTCTGGGATCAGCCTCTTCAAGGTGTGCATCGCCGCCTCCTTACACAGCGATGCCAGGTCCGCCCCTACAAAGCCGTGGGTCATCTCGGCGATCACCTCCAGGTCGACGTCCTCGGCTAGGGGCATCCCTCGTGTATGGACGTAGAGGATCTCGAGCCTCCCGTTCTTATCCGGGATTCGTATCTCGATCTCCCGATCGAACCTGCCGCCCCTCCGGATCGCCGGGTCCAGGGAGTTGGGCCTGTTGGTGGCGGCGATGACGATCACCTCATGCCTGGCGGCGAGACCGTCCATGAGGGAGAGGAGCTGGGCCACCACCCGCCTCTCCAGGTCCCCGGCCACCTCCTCCCTCTTGGGTGCTATCGAGTCGATCTCGTCGATGAATATGATGGAAGGGGCATTCGTCTCCGCCTCATCGAAGATCTCCCGGAGCCTCTTCTCGGACTCCCCGTAAAACTTCGACGTCACCTCGGGGCCGCTGAGGCTGACGAAGTTCGCCTCCGTCTCACTCGCCACCGCCCGGGCGATGAGGGTCTTTCCCGTACCCGGCGGGCCGTGAAGGAGGAGCCCCTGGGGCGGCTGGATCCCCAGCTTCGAGAAGATCTCGGGATGGCGCAGCGGCAGCTCGATCATCTCCCTCACCATCCTGATCTCCTTGGCTAGCCCCCCGATATCTTCGTAGGAGACGTCCCTCACCGCCATCTCCTCCAGGGTATCCTTCAAGATCTTGATATCCGTCTCGGAGGTGACGACGACCGGCCCCTTCGGCGCGGTGCTCACCACGACAAATCCCAGGGACGAAGAGATCATCTCCACCTTCAACTGCTCGCCTTTGACTATGGGCCTTCCCAGGAGGATCCGGAGGAGATACTGGGCACCTCCTACGAGCCTCGTCCTGGTGGTGGGGGCGACGACGACCCTTTTGGCAGGCCTCGCCTCGCTCTTCCTGACGGAGACCCTCTCGTCTACCCCGACCCCGAGGTTACTCCTGAGGTTTCCGTCTATCCTGATCTGGTCGGAAGGGTCCTTGGGCGAAGCCTGCCATGCTACGGCGTAGACGTTCCTCTTGCCCTGGATCTCCACGATCCCCCCTCCCTCGACCCCCATCTGCAGGATATGGTCCTGGCTGAGCCTCGCGATCCCCCGGCCGACGTCCCTGTGGTAGGCCTCGGCCACCTTGAGAGTGATGATCCTTTCCATGCTCATCGAGATCCCAGACCCCTCATATCGTCCACGTCCCGTTCCTCTTTTGAACCTTCCCCTCGCAAGCCAGCCGCAAGAGCCGCTCCTCCGCCACCGCCGGGGGGATTCCCAGCCTTCGGGCCAGGGAGTCCGTCGCCGACTCCCCGGAGATGAGGGCGGCGAGGATCTCCGCCTCCAGCTGGTCGGAGGCAAAGCTCTCGATCAGCCCCGTGGCGAGCCTCCTCGCCATCATCTCCTGGGAGTCGATCTCTTCGAGGAGCCGCCTCAGCCGGAGCCGCTCCGCCTCCAGATCCCGCAGATGGGAGGAGATCGCCTCCAGCTCGCCGGACGGGCCCCCCACCCCGGCCGACGAGCTTCGAGGAGCTTCAGGGGAAGGGAGGGTGCCTCTCTTCTGAGAGGTCTCAGGGCGGTAGGTCCTGACGCCGTAGGAGTGGGGGGAGAAGGCGACCTCCAGGACGACGTTCTCGGCTATCCTGAAGTACTTCCGCCTGCGGTCGTCCCGGTAACACTCGATGAGCCCCGCCCGCTCCAGCATCCCCAGGTGGTCTATAACCGCCTTGGGCCCCAGGTCCAGCCTCTTGGCCATCTCGTTGAAGTAGAAGGGTCGAAAGGAAAGGAGCTGGAGTATGCGCCTCCGGTTCTCGTTGCCCAGTATGTCCAGAATCTCTACGGGATCCAAAACCATCACTCAAAAGGTAATTACGAGATAGTAACCTCTGGTGAATATAAGTCTTTCGTCGATGGTCGATGGTCGACGGTCCTCTGGCCCCCCAGATCTGATGGCGGGGTTTGGAGGCAGCATCGGGGCCTGTTCTGGGGATCCGGACCTGAAACATGATCTATTGGCCATATTCTCCATCGGGCCTCAGGGGCGTGATCAATAGCTTATCGACGCGGTTGTAGTCCATGTCCACCACTTCAAAGCGGAGATTTCCCCAGTCGAAGTGGTCGCCGGAATGGGGTATCCTCTCAAACTGCGTCATGGCAAAGCCGCCGAGGGTCTGGTAGACCCCCGCGTCCTCATCGGGCATCTTCTCTATATCGAAGTTCTCTTTGAAGTCGTCTATCGAGATCATCCCGTCCACGAGCCATGAGCCGTCTTCCCTCAGAATTATTGGGGGTTCGGTCAGCTCTTCTATGTTGGGGATATCCCCGACTATCGCTTCCAGAAGGTCTGTGAGGGTTACGACCCCCTCCACCTTGCCGTACTCGTCCACGACGATGGCGAGGTGGATGCCGGTCTCCTTGAACCTCTCCAGGACCTTCAGCCCCCTCATGCTCTCGGGGACGAAGAGCGCTGGGAAGAGCACCCCTTCGAACTCGACCCCATCGACCCCTTCCGTCCGGAAGAGGAGGTCTTTGGCGTGGACGACCCCCATGACGTTGTCCAGGTTGCCGTTGCAGACGGGAAATAACGTATAAGCCCTTCCGGATATCTTCTCCTTGATCATATCAGGTGTGTCGCCGGCGTCGAGCCAGACGATCTCAGACCTCGAGGTCATGAGGGTTGCAGCTTTCCGGTCTCCCAGCCGAAATACCCTGTCGACCATCTCCTTCTCCGCCTCCTCGAAGACCCCTGCCCCGGCGCCGAGGTCTATCAGGATCTTTATCTCCTCCTCCGTGACGGGGGGGCCGTTGTTGGGCTTTATCCCCAGGGCCCTGATGGCCACCTCCGTCGAGGCGCTGAGGATGAAGACGAAGGGGCCTGCGACTCGTGAAAGGAGGCTGAGGGGCGAGGCGACGACGGACGCGATCCGCTCAGGATCGTTCAGCGCCACCCTCTTCGGGACCAGCTCCCCGAAGATGAGCATCGCGTACGTTATGGAGACGACGACGATGCCGATGCTTATGAAATCGCTGTGAGCTGCAAGGGCTGGAACCGCCTCCAGCCAGACCGCCAGGTCTCTTGCCACCGTCGCCCCGCCGAAGGCGCCAGCGAGGGTCCCGACGAGGGTTATCCCGATCTGGATCGTCGAGAGGAAGTTGGTCGGCTCGTTGGCGAGGTCGAGGGCGAGCTTCGCCCCGGAATGGTCCCCCTCCGCCAGCTCCTGCAGCCGGGACTTCCTGGAGGATACGACGGCGATCTCCGATCCGGCGAATAGGCCGTTGATTATTATCAGCAGAATTATGACAACTATTTCAAAGTTCATGGAAGGACACTCTTTGCCCGAAGTTTAACCGTTCATCACCTTATATCTTGCGTTCTGGCGAAGATTAGACGAAAATAAAAAAAAGCGAATAAAATGAAGACAGTTCTGCCGCCCGGATCGCCAAGGACGGCAGATTTCGGCCCCGGGCCTAACGCATCGCAGAGAGGCGCGCGATCCTCTCCTCGGTCGCCGGATGGGTCGAGAATAGGGAGGCGAGCTTCTTGCCCTTGAGGGGGTTGACGATGAACATGTGGGCCGTCGACGGGTTGACGTCGGCCTGGGCTCTTGCGGCACCCCCTTCGAGCTTTGCCAGGGCGCTCGCCAGGGCCATGGGCCTTCCGCAGAGCTGGGCCCCGCTGGCGTCGGCCCCAAACTCCCGGCTCCTCGATATCGCCATCTGTATGATCATGGCAGCTATCGGCGCCAGGATCGCCATGGCGATGACCCCGACGATATTTCCCGCATCGTCATCCCGGCCCCCGAAGATGAGGGACCACTGGGCCATGCTGGCCATGAAGGTTATGACCCCGGCGATGGTGGCGGCTACAGAGCTTATGAGGGTGTCCCGGTTCTTTACGTGGGCGAGCTCGTGGGCCATCACCGCCTCCAGCTCGTCTTTATCCAGGATCTTCATGATCCCGGTGGTCGCCGCCACGGCGGCGTGCTGCGGGTCTCTTCCGGTAGCAAAGGCGTTGGGCATGGGGGTATCGACGATGTAGACCTTCGGCATCGGCATATTCGCCCGGTCGACGAGACCCCGGACGATCCCGTAGAGGGCCGGCGCCTCGGCAGCTGTCACCTCTTTTGCCTTGTACATCTTCAATACAATTTTGTCGCTGTACCAGTACGTCCCCATGTTCATCACCAGGGAGAAGAGGAGGGCTATCATCATGCCGCCCCTCCCACCCAGGGCTCCCCCAATCAGAAGCATCAGCCCCGTGAGGCTGGCCAATAGAAGGGTAGTCCTGATTCCGTTCATCATAGTAACGGGAGAGTACAGGCTTATACCCCATATACTTTGCGTCGATCGATGGCAGAGCAGCCTCCTCTTCAGGACACCTGCATCATCCGCAGCGCCGCCGCCCTGTTCGCCCTCGCGTCGGCTAAGGACGGGTTTATCGCTAGCGCCCTCTCGTAGCAGTCGGCGGCCTCCCGGTAGCGGCCAAGATGGTATAAGACCGCCCCCTTGTTGTTCCAGCCTCCGGCGTGGCCGGGGTCGAGGTCGAGGGTTCTGTTGAAAGAGTCCAGAGCCTCCTCATTCCGGCCCAGGGCCGTCAGGACTACCCCCCGGTTGTTCCAGCCGCTGACGAGCTCGGGGTTAGCCGCGAGCCCCCGGTCGATCGCCTCCATCGCCTCCTCGCTCCTCCCCAGGGTGTAGAGGACCCACCCCCGGTTGTTCCAGGCCTCGGCGTGATCGGGGTCGAGCTCGGAGGCCCTGGTGAAGAGCCGGAGCGCCTCCTCCATCTCGCCGGTCCCGTAGGCTACGACCCCCTTCCTGTAGACCGCCGGCTCGTACTCCGGGTCGATATCTATGGCGCGGTCGAAGGCCTCCGCCGCCTCCCTATCCCTCTTCATATCGACGAGGGCGACCCCCCGATGGTGCCAGGCCTCGGCCCTTCCGGGGTCGATATCCAGGGCCTTGTCGTAGCAGAATATCGCCTCGCTCGGCCGGTTCAGCCGGTAGAGGGCGTGGCCCTTGCTGTGCCAGGCGTCGGCGGAGTCGGGGTCGAACCTGATCACCTCGTCGAAGGCCTTCATGGCGTCGAAGTACCGCCCTTCCAGGTACAGGACTGAGCCCCGGTTGTACCAGGCGATCCCATAAGAAGGGTCGATGGATATCGCCCGGTCGTAGGAGTCCAGAGCCTCCCCGTTCCTCCCCAGGTCTGCCAGGGCCGCTCCCCGGTTGTTCCAGGCGAGAGCGAAGGCCGGCTCGATCTCCAGGGCGGAGTCGTAGGACTCCACCGCCTCCTCGCCCCTCCCCATCTCCCCTAGAGCCCTCCCCCGATTGTACCAGGCGAGGGCGAAGGCCGGGTCGACCTCCAGGGCGGAGTCGTAGGAGGCCACCGCCTCCTCGAGGCGGCCGAGGTTGGAGAGGGCGAGCCCCCGGTTGTTCCAGGCGAGGAGGTATCCGGGGTCGACCTCCAGGGCGGCGTCGAAGCTCTCAGCCGCCTCCTCGTACCTTTCCATCACCCCCAGGAGAAGTCCCCTCTCGTTCCAGCCGGCCTTATCATGGGGATCGGCCCGGAGAGCCCCCTCCAGCCGCTCCAGAGCCTCCTCGTTCCTCCCCAGGGTCCGGAGGATCTCCGACGCCCCCTTCCAGGATCCCGCGAGGTCCGGATCGATATCCAGGGCCGAATCGTAGCAAGAAAGAGCCTCCTCGCCCCTCCCCAGGGCCCGGAGGGCGTTCCCCCGGTTCTGCCACGCCTCGGCGAGGTTGGGGTTGATATCGAGGGCACGGCCAAAAGAGGCTTCGGCCTCTTCATACCTCCCCAGAGCCCCCAGGATCAGCCCCCGGTTGTTCCAGGCCTTCTCGCTTCCTGGGTCGATCTCCAGGGACCGTTCGTAGGCCTCCAGAGCCTCTTGTGCCCTCCCGAGAAAGGCGAGGGAGTTTCCCATAAGATACCAGACCCTGGCATCACCGGGGTCGATATCCAGGGCCCTTTCGAAGGACTCGGCGGCAAGCTTCCGATCGGTCAGGTTGTAGAGGGCGATCTCGCCCCGCAGGGCCCAGGCGCAAGAGAGGTTTGGATCGGCCTCGAGGGATCGGTTTAGATGATCGAGGGCGAGGTCGACCTCCCCACCTCGATAATGCCGGTCAGCCTCTTCAAAGAGCTCCAGCGCCGACCCCCCCACCCCCACAGCAGGGGATGCGAGGGCGAGGACCAGGGCCAGCAGAATAAGACCCCCACGTCTCATGGGGGTTGGGATCCTCCTCGCCTCCGATATACCTTACGGTGGGGTCCGTCATTCAGGGGGCGCCGTCCGTCGGAGGGGATGGGGGCGGATACCGTCGACGGCCTCGAGGCCGCTACGAGCTGAGCTCTATGAACTTGTCGTAGCACTCGACCGCCTTCCTGTACTGCCCCAGCTTGTAGAAGGTATCCCCCTTCCTGTTCCAGCTCCTCAGGTCCCTGGGATCGATGGCGATAGCCCGATCGTAGCTCGTCACCGCCTCAGAGTAACGGCCGAGGCCGTCGAGGGCAGTCCCCCTGAAATACCAGATATCGACGGAGTTGGGATCGATCTCCGACGCCCGGTCGTAGGACTCGACAGCATCCTCCAGCCTCCCCAGGCTCTGGAGGAGAAGACCCCTCTCAAACCAGACGGGACCATCGGCAGGGTCGATCTCCGACGCCCGGTCGTAACTCTCGAGCGCCTCGGCGTACCTCTTCATATCGCCGAGGAGCTGCCCCTTCCTCCTCCAGGGATCGAAGAAGGACGCATCGACCTCCACCGCCCTCCCATAAGCATCGAGGGCCTCCTCCCTCCTGCCCATCTCCTCCAGGAGGGACCCCTTCTCAAACCAGGATCTAGCATCGTGGGGGTCGGCCTCGATGGCGCCGTCGTAAGATCGAATGGCCTCCTCGGGCCTCCCCAACGCCTCCAGGGCGGCCCCCCTGCCCCGCCATGCCTCGGAGCTGGCCGGATCGAGGTCGATCGCCTCATCGTAAGACGCGATGGCATCCTCAAGCCGCCCCAGCTTCTGGAGGGCAAGCCCCTTATCCGACCACCTTCCCGCATCCAGGGGATCGAGGGCGATGGCGCGGTCGTAAGACCCGACCGCCTCCTCCAGCCGCCCCACCCCGGCGAGCGCCGAGCCCCTCCCGATCCAGGACCCTTCATCCGACGGGTCGACGGCGATCGCCTCGTCGTAGCTATCTACCGCCTCCAGGTCCCTTCCAAGCCCCTGGAGGGCGAGCCCCTTGCCCCGCCAAGCGTCCTTATTTCGAGGATCGGCCCTCAGGACCGCTTCGAAGCTATTGAGGGCTTCGTCGTATCGCCCGAGCCGGTGAAGGGAGGACCCCTTGCCCAGGAGGGCGACGAGGTCCGAAGGATCTTCCTGGAGGGCCCTCTCGAAGGAGGCGACGGCGCCGTCGTAGCCCCCAAAGCCCATGAGGGCGGAGCCCCTCTCGCGCCAGACCCCGCTGTAATGGGGATCGATTTCGATGACCACGCCATAGCACTCGGCAGCCCTCCCGTAATCTCCGAGCCTCTGGAGTGCCGACCCCTTCTGGTACCAGGCCTTCGCCTCCAGGGGGTTGACCTCCAGAACCTTATCGTAACATTCCGCCGCTTCCGCGAACCTGCCCAGCTGGTAGAGGGCGTCTCCTTTCTCGTACCGATCGATCTCGATCACCCGGTCGTAGGAATCTATCGCCTCCTCGTACCTCTCCAGGCTGCTGAGGACGACCCCCCTGTTGTACCAGAGGGATACGTCCGTCGGTCTCGTCTTCAGGGCTTCATCGTAGGAATCCATCGACTCTTCAAACCTTCCCAGCTGGTAGAGGGCGAGCCCCCGGGGCCCCCACGCCCCCTCATAAGAGGGGTCGATCTCCAGGGCCCGGTCGTAGCTATCGACGGCCTCCTCCAGCCTGCTGGCGTTGTAGAGGAGAAAGCCCCTCTGGTACCAGACTTCGGGATCGCCGGGGTTGACGGCGATCGCCCCGTCGTAAGATTTGACGGCTTCCTCGTATTCCCCGATGCTGGCGAAGGCGTCGCCCCTCCCGCGCCAGGCGTCGATCCGAGAGCCGTTTATGGAGATCGCCTCACTGTAAGCGTCCGCAGCCTCCCGGTACCGTTCCAGCCTGGTGAGGGCGACCGCCTTGTTGAACCAGCCGTTCTCGTAGCCTGGGTCTGCCCCTATCAGCTCGTCGTAACAGCCGACCGAATCGTTGTACCTTTCGAGGCTGTAGAGGGTGCTGCACCTGTTGTTCAAAAAGTCCGTCCGTCCCGGATAGATCGAGAGGGCCTCGTCATAACAGTCCAGAGCCTCCTGGTACCTCTCCAGCCGTCCCAGGGCGAGCCCCTTGTTGTACCAGGCGTCACCGTTCGCCGGGTCGCTCTCCAAAACCCTCTCGAAACAGTCTATCGCATCCTGGAACCTGGCCATGGCATAGAGGGCGAGACCCTTATTGAACCAGACGCCATCATAGGCGGGATCGATCTCTATCACCCGGTCGTACGCCTCCACCGCCTCATCCGGGCGGGCGAGCCGATGGAGGACGACGGCCTGGTTATACCAGCCGTTCGGATAACCTGGATCGATGGTCACGGCCCTGGAGTAACAGCTGAGCGCCTCATCCAACCTGCCGAGGCTGAAGAGGGCGTTGCCCTTGCTGTTCCAGACGGCCGCGAGGGATGGATCGATCTCTAGTGCCCGGTCGTAAGACGCCATCGCCTCCTCAAACCTTCCCAGGCTGTAGAGGACGAGCCCCTTGTTGTACCATGCGGCGTGGTGGTGGGGATCGATATCCGAGGCGAAATCGTAGCTTTTGAACGCCTCGTCGTACTCACCCAGGCTCGCCAGGACGATCCCCTTGTTGTACCATATGTCGGCGCGGGAGGGGTCGATCTCTATCGCCCGATCGTAACACTGGAGGGCCTCATCGCTCCTTCCTAGGCTGAAGAGGGCGAAGCCCTTGCCGTGCCATGAGGCGACGTCCGATTCGTCGATATTGATGGCTAACTCGTAACATTCGATCGCCTGGTCATACCGTCCCATGCCGGAGAGGGCGAGCCCTTTGCTGTACCAGACTTCGGTCTGGGCCGGGTCGATGACGAGAGCCTCATCGTAAGATGCCACCGCCTCCCCGTACCTCCCGAGGCTGTAGAGAGCAAAACCCCTCGCCCGCCAGAGGTCGGGGCCGGATGAGTTGAACTCCAGGGCTCGATCGTAGCAACCTACAGCCTCCTCATACCTCCCGAGGCTGTGGAGGGCGAACCCCCGGCCGTACCAGATCCGGGGGTCTGAGGGTTCGATGGAGAGAGATCTGTTGAAAGATTCGGCGGCGGCGTCAAACCTTCCCAGGTCGCTCTCGATGTACCCCTTCAGATTCCAGGCGTCAGGATAGGCGGGATCGATGTCCAGAGATTTGTTGACATAAAGGAGAGCGAGATCGTAAGAACCGCTGGAGTAGAAGGTTATCGCCTTGCCGAGCCACCCCCCCGGCTCATCGTCTCCGGCGACAGGAGGAGAGAAGACGAGGAAGACGATGAGGATCGGGAGGGCCCAGGACTTCATGTCAAGGTGAATCGTTCTGGATATCGATATATTTTGTGGTTTGGAGGAGGCGTCCTTCCTGTTCCAGGAGCTTGGCCATGAGAATGGCGTCACTTCCGGTCCCGTAGTACCCCTCCAGGAGGGAAGCCTCCCGGTAGCCGAGCTTCTCGTAGAGGGCGATGGCCCCCCGGTTATCCACCGCCACCTCCAGGGTAACGGCCTCGACCCCCCGGGATGCCAGCTCCGCCTCCAGCACCTCCATCAGACTTTGGGCCAGCCCCTCACCGCGCCGTCCTGGGATGACGTCCAGGGTTGCCACCTTCCCAAGATCGCCAGCCGCAAACCCCATGACGAAGCCGGCGAGTCCGCCGTCCTCGGCGACGAAGGTTAATCCCTCCTCCAGGAAGAAGGTGAGGACCTCTGCCGAGAAGGCCGCTTCTTCTGAGAAGCAGGCCCTTTCTGCGGCGAGGATCGAGGGGAGATCCCCCGCCAACCCCCTCTGGATCCTCATCTCTTCGCTGAAACCTCTTTGACGACCTCGGTGTAGGCGCCGAAGACGGAAGGTATGTCGATGGTGCCGACGACGTCTACGACCCCCATCGCCGCGATCACCTCGCCCCCCTTATCCCTTATGGGGGCGACGGAGACGGGGACGCCCTGATAGACGCCGCTTTTGGGGACGGTCCTCAACGCCTTTCCCGATGCCATCACCTCTTCGAGGACCGGTCCCGAGTACCCGTCGTCGAGGACCTCCCCCCCCTCCACCCTCACCCCAGGGACCATGAGGGACCTCAGAGTCACCGGAAGCCCCAGGATCTGGTTTGCGGCCAGGGCAATGGGGGCGAGGTCGGCGGGGCCCGACTTCTCAGATATTATAAGATCTGCCATGGGAGGATCTCGGGCTCTAATTGTTGATATAGTCTGCCCTCAGTCTGAACCTCAGTCTGAACCTCAGTCTGAACCTCAGTCTGAACCTCAGTCTGACCATCAACGTTTCGCCAGGAAACGCGCCTGGAACCCATGGTACTTAGAAAATCCCTCCGAGTCCCTCTGGCTCAGGGTCTGGCTGTCGAAGGAGACCATCTCCTGGTCGTATATGGCGTCCGGAGACCTCCTGCCCACGGGATAGGCCCTCCCGCAATATAGCTTCATCTTGACGACGCCGTTTACCCTCTTCGAGCTCTCGTCGACGAAGGCGGAGAGGTCGGCGTAGAGGGGGTCGTTCACAAGCCCCATGTACGCCAGCTCCGACCAGGCCTCGTCGACGGCGGCCTTGAACCGCAGCTCAGCCCGAGAGAGGACGAGCCGCTCCAGGTCCCGGTGGGCGTTGAGGAGGACCGTCGCCGCCGGATGCTCGTAGTTCTCCCTCGCCTTCAGGCCCAGGACCCTATCTTCGATCATGTCGGTCCTGCCGACGCCGTGCTCTCCAGCGATTCTGTTGAGCCTCTCGATCAGCTCGACGCCGCCGATCCTCTCACCGTCTAGGGCGACGGGAACGCCCTTCGAGAACTCGATCTCCACCTTCTCGGGGGGGACTCCCCTCTCTGGGGACTTGGTCCAGGCATAGATCTCCTCGGGAGGCTCGAAGAACGGGTCCTCTAGACGGCCTCCCTCGATGGACCGGGACCAGAGGTTCTCGTCTATCGACCAGGGCTTCTCCCGGGTTACGGGGACGTCGATCCCGTGATCTCTCGCATAATCGATCTCCCACTCCCGGCTGAGGTCCAGCTCGCGCATGGGCGCCACCACCCGCAGGTCCGTCGCCCTGAAGATCGCCTCAAACCTCAGCTGGTCGTTGCCCCTGCCGGTGCAGCCGTGCCCCAGGGCGTCCGCCCCCAGCTCTTCTGCGATCTCCACCGTCTTTCTCGCGATCAGAGGCCTTGCGATGGCGGTGCCCAGGACGTAGCCCTCGTAGGAGCCGTTGGCCTTGATGGCGGGGAATATGTAGTCCCTCACGAACTCATCCCGAGCATCGATGACGTAATGGCCGTCGCTCAGCTTTTCTGCCCTCTCATTTCCCCTCTCGATATCCTCCTTCGGCTGCCCGACGTCCGTCAGGACGGTTATCACCTCGTCGAAGCCGTAACGCTCCCGGAGGAGAGGGACGCAGACGGAGGTGTCGAGGCCTCCAGAATAAGCGAGGACTATAACTTCAGACAATCTAATATCACCAGGGGCCTACTCAGCGATCAGTTATTTTAACCCTTGCGTTCTGCGATCGATAACTCTATAACTCTCCGATCGAATTTTCCCCCGATGACCCCTCTACTGAAGACCACCGCCCTGACGGTGGAATACGACCAGGATAAGAGGATCCTCCAGGCCCGAGGAGCTATCTCGATGCTGGTCCAGCCAGCCCTCAACAAGATAAACCGGCGGCTGGCAGAGGAGAAGCCAGCCCTGGTGAGGGAAGGAGACATAGTAGCTTCCACCTGGCTTCCACCCATACCCAGCGGCCCCTTCAAGAGGCTCGTCCTCAGCGAGGCGAAGATCGCCATCGGCAGGTTCGTTCCCCAGACCGTCAGCATCGAGGTGACGAGAGAGTGCGGCTGCAGCTGCCATCACTGCCTGATCAAAGAAGGTGAGGGGGAGCTAGAGGCGGAGGAGATCCAGAAGGTCGTCGACGAGGCCCTCGACCTGGGGGCGAGCATCATCACCTTCACCGAGGGCGACCCCCTCCTCCGGGACGATATCTTCGAGCTGATCCGCTACGTCGACCCGGAGAGGGCGGTGGTGAACCTCTTCACCCCGGGGCTCGAGATGACCCCTGATAAGGCGAAGAGGCTGAAGGAGGCGGGGCTCTACAACCTGCTGATAGGGGTCTACAGCACCGATCCCACCGTCCATGACGGGATCAGGGGCGTCCCCGGCGCTCACGAGAAGGCGATAGAGGCGATAAAGATGGCTCTGGACGCCGGACTCCTGGTCACCATCTCAGTCCACGTCAAGGGCGACGGAGTCTCAGGGATCTTCGACCTCTACGACCTGGCAACGGATCTGGGGGTCCATGAGCTTTCGATATGGGAGGGGATGCCTAGATCTCCAGACGAAGGGCTCACCCAGATAGAGCGGGAGTCGATCCTCCGGTTCTACAGGAAGGTCAACGCCACCCCCGGCGGACCCCGGGTCTTTGCCAACACCTACTTCGAGGGGGAGATGCTGGGGTGCATGGCTGGACGCCGCTGGATCCACGTCGGTGTCGACGGCGGCGTCAGGCCATGTCCCTACATCGGCGAAGTCGTGGGAAACGTCCGGGATCGTCCCCTGAAAGATATATGGAAGGATATTCGAAGGTCGGGGGAGTTTGACGCTTTTAGGTCCGACTGCCCTGCCCAGAGTCTCCACCTTGGCCCATGAGATGCAGGCATAGAGTTCGGCGGAGGGGGGAACCGGATCGTCGGTGGGGCCTTCCCCGCCGAAGGATCAGCCGCCTCTCTTTCGGCGGGATCTCATCTGACGGCACCGATCTTCCAGAGCCATACTCGACCGCTTCTTTCCGATAGATGGAGAATCACTGCCATCGCATCCTCTCATATCAAAAGTCCAGACCATCGACTTTTAAGCCTATTCTCCTGCTGAGAAGGGCCATCCCCAATATCGGAAGGCATCGAAATTCCGATAAATCGGAGAAATTTACTTTCCATCGATGGCTATAAAAAAAGCGGTGGAAAATTATTAGTACATACATGATCATCTCTCCCGAGAGGATTGGGCATGAGAGTCATCAGAAGTCTAAAGATGAACTTTGCCGTTTGGATAAAATGGATCTTTGGTAAAAAAAGGGCCAGAATAGGCATATATGGGCCTCCCAACGCCGGAAAGACCACCCTCGCCAACAGGATAGTGAGGGACTGGAGCGGGGTCGAGACCGGCGGCATATCTCACATACCCCACGAGACGAGACGGGCTATGCGGACGGACGGCGTCATGATAAACACCAACGGATCCAGCGTCGAGCTGGACATAGTCGACACGCCGGGGATGGCTACCAAGATCGATTTCAGAGAGTTCATGGCTTACGGTCTCGAGGAGGAGGAGGCGAAGAGGAGGGCGAAGGAGGCGACGGAAGGGGTCATCGAGGCGATAAAATGGCTCGAAGACCTCGACGGCGTCCTTCTGGTGATGGACTCCACAGAGGACCCCTACACCCAGGTCAACGTCACGGTGGTGGGGAACATGGAGGCTAGAAAGCTCCCCCTTCTGATCGTGGCCAACAAGATGGATCTGCCCAGAGCCTCTCCTTCCAGGATAAAGTCGGCCTTCCCACAACACCCCTTAGTCACCATCTCCGCCCTGGAAGGCTCGAATATAGATGAGCTGTATACGGCCATAGCGAGGCACTTCGGGTGAGATGATGAGGGAAGTACAGATGGATCTGATCTCTGCCGAGAGGCTTGAGTCCATGTCCTCCATGGAGAAGATCCGGCTCATATTGAGCAAGGTCAAGAGAGGAAACATCGTGGTGCTGGAGCTGGGCCTGACCCCAGAGGAGGAGGTCAAGCTCATCGAGATGACGATGACCGAGATACGCCTCGACGAGTTCTCGGGGATAGAGATCGAGAGCTACCCGGTCAAGAACGAGTCGAACTTTTTCAACAAGATCCTGGGAAAGTCCGGGGTCAAGACGAGGATGACCGTCATCGGACCTGCAAACCAGCTCCGGACCATCGAGAAGGACAAGTACCAGATCAGCACCAAGGTCTCGGTCGGTGACTGATCAGCATGCCCCACATGTGTACCCGTTGCAAACGGGTCTTTGAAGACGGGATGGACGTCCTTGAGGGCTGCCCTGTCTGCGGCTGGAAGAAGTTCCTCTTCGTGAAGTCCAAAGATAAGATAAGAGAAGTAAGGAGTGCCCTGAAGGCTTCCGAGATCGGAGGACCCTACGAGCCCTGGCCTGAAGGGGACGATTCGCTCCGAAAGATCCTGAAGGCTGGGCCCCGACGAGACCGGGAGGGGGATCGGCCCAAAGATGAGAGGAGGGACGGCAAGGGTATACATAAGGCTAAGAAGAGTAGACCGGTCCGGAGAGATGGGCAGGATCAGAGGGCCAAAGGCAAGCTCGGATTTGTAGACCTGGATACCAGCAGGGACCAATCTGAGACCGCCGCCGGGAGATCTGATAAGGACCGGCACGATGAAGATAAGACCCTGGAGAGCATCAGGATGTCGGAGCCCGGCAGCTACGAGCTCAATCTTCCATCCCTCTTCGAGAGGGAGGAGCTGGTGATGGCCGTAAAAGAGGGGACTTACCTGATAGACCTCTCCTCAGCCTTTAAAAAGTCCAAAAAGGAGTGAAACAGGTCACTCGTCCGGGTCGCCCCGCTCCACCTCGACGACCATCTTCTTCCATTGTGGGTCCACCCCCCGGAGGGACCCGGCCACCCCCGAGACGACCTTCTCCATCACCTCCTGGGTGAAGTGGTTCATGGGTATCGTCTTCCCGTCCACCACCAGCGTGACCTTCAAGATTCACCGCCCCCATAGAAGACGATTATATCCACCCCTCGCCCTTCCGACCGCTTCAGAGGAGGGGTTCAAGCTCCTCCGAAGATCATCTGTTGCGGCGTGTATATCGCCGGCTGCCCTATGGCGAAGGGCATGGTATACCGGGTGACCTGAGAAGAGGTCCTGTTGCTGACGGAGATCGAGAAGCTGGGGGTGACGGTGACGGGCCTGGAGGCACCCAGCTCCACGGGCTGCATCCCGGAGGCGCCGGTGAAGGTGCCGAAGGACCTCCCCAGGGTCCTCACGTCCACGGCGTCGGTGGTGGCCCTGGGAGCTTCCCTTGTGTACTTTATGATCACGGGGGTCATGGTGGACTTAATCTCCGCCTTTTTGCCCAGAGTGCTCAGATCGATCGGAGTTCCAGCGGCTGAGACCATGCCCACCAGGAGCATGGTGGCCAATATAGCCATCAGAATTATTTTCATGGATAACCTAACCTCCCTGTTACTACGATCCGGGTCTTTGAATTATTACCATTTATTCCTTTTGATGAAAGGCTCCAGAAGAAGCTTAGTTACCGGCGTAAAGGCGGATCGCCTCCACCAGGTGGGATCTGATCCACCTCTCGCCCTGATATCCGATGGCGCTCTGCCATGCGACCTCCGAGCCATCCACCCCGAAGACTCGGGTCAGAAATACCGTCAGAGGGACTGTCCTGGGACTTCCGGCAGGATCGTATAAGGCAAGTCCAGCCCAGGACTTTTCTGGATCGCGTTCGTACAGCAGATCCACGTAGGCCACTTCATCGCCGAGATCCGCGAGGACTTTTTTTAGATCGGCCTCCTGTCTTTTGCAGGCGGGACAGTTGGTCAGATGGACGAGTATGATCACAGGCGTCTCATTCAGGGGTTCGAGGGCCCAGGAGGGGTGTTCGACGGCAGATCCGGCAATAGGATGTCGATCAGGATAACCGATCCACCAACCTTCAGGGCCCCATCCCGCCCCACCATCCGACCCAGCTCCAGGGACGGCGAAGACCAGGACCGAGGCGACCAGGAAGGCCCACAATCCCAGATCCGCCATATCCTCGGGTTTTGTCGGCGACAAGGCTGTAACATCTCCCACCGGATACATCACCATCATCAGATTTATCTTCTTTCCCGCCTTCCCGACTTCATGGCCGACTCTGATTCGCCATGTCCGCGGAATAAAGGGCGGACGATCTATCGAGATCGAAGGGGCGGACGGAGTCGTTAATAGCAAACCATCAAGGAGGATGCATCTCATGGGAAACTATAGAAGTTCAATACGGATTCTCGCAGCGGTCCTGGCGACCGCTGTAGCCCTTTCGGGGGGAGCGTTCGCCGGCTGTGCTAGCTGTGGAGGAGGTGGAACGTGGTCGTCAGGTCTATCGTTCATAGGCGCGAGCATGGAAGGCGCAAGCTCTATGGAGTCAGCCTCAGCAACCGCCGGGGGTGCGGTACAGAACCTGCCTTCATCGGCGATCACCGCGAGAGCCCTCTACGAAGACAGGATGGGGGAGAAGAGGCTGGTGATGGCTTACGCCGGCGTTCCCGGCGATGAATCTTACATCGAGGGATCGATCCACCTGCCCCTCGACCAGGTATTCCACACCGACGACAGCCTCAAGTCGCCGGCGGAGATCGCCGCCATCTTCGGGGCGGCCGGGATCTCCGAGGACGATCCTCTGGTGATTTACGGCGACTCTTTCGTCAACGGATACGACACCTTCGCCTTCTGGGTGATGAAGTACCTGGGCCACCAGGACGTCCGCCTCCTGGAGGGGACCAAGGGAGGCCGCAAGGCTGCGGGGCTACAGTTCGTCGAAACCTCCACCCCTCGAGCCCCTGAGACCTACAGCCCGAACCCCAACCTCGACCTCTTCGCCTCCGCCGACGAGCTGGCGGGCCACCAGTTGGTAGACCCAAGGACCGCTGCCGAGTACAACGCCGGCCACCTGGACGGGGCGATACACATCGAATATTCCAGGGTAATGGGCTCAAACGGCCTTGCGAGCTCCCAGGCCTTGGCCCAGGCGTTCGGGGGCCTGGACAAAGACCAGCAGGTGGTCGTCTACTCCAGCAAGGGAGGGGTGGCCTCGATGGTGTGGTACCCCCTCTATTCCATGGGGTACGATGCGGCCCTCTCGATCTTGACCTGAAGGAACAGATAGAGGGAGAGGGGAGATGAGGAGCTGGATGTCGTACCGATCCCGCCCGGATCTCCGAGCCGCCACCCCTCAAAGAGGCCAGAAGAGGAGGATCAGGGGGACGGCGGCGAGGGCGGCGACGACGCTCAGGGGGAGGCCGAGCCGCCAGTAGTCCCCGAACTGGTAGCCTCCCGGACCCATCACCAGGGTATTGGACTGGTGGCCGATCGGCGTAAGAAAGGCGCAGGATGCGCCGACGGCTACGGCCATCAGGAAGGGGTCGGGCGAGAGCTCCAAGACCCGGGCGGCATTGACGGCGATGGGGGCCATTATCACCGCCGCTGCGGCGTTGTTGACGATGTTCGTCAGGATCATAGTCCAGGCGAGGAGGGCCGCCAGGATCACCGCAGCCGGGAAGGGGCTCATAGCCTGAAGGAGGGCGGCTGAGATCGTCTCCGCCCCTCCGGTGCTCTCCAGGGCCGCTCCGACGGGGATGAGAGCGCCCAGGAGGAATATGATCGGCCAGTCGATGCTCTCGTACGCCTCGTGGATCGTGAGGACCCCGGCGAGGACCATCCCCAACGCCGCCGATGTGAAGGCGATCTCCACGGGGAGGATCCCCGCGGCCGTCGCCCCGAGGGCAGCTCCGAAGATCGATAGAGGCACTGCCGCATTCTTCTGGCGCCTCCCAAGCTTCATACCCCGCTCGGCCAGAGGGAGGCAGCCCAGGGATTCCAGAACCTCGGGTATCGTCCCCGACGGCCCCTGCATCAGGAGGACATCCCCCGGCTGGAAGGCGATCTCGCTGAGCCTCTCCGCCAAGACCTCCCCCCGCCGGGCGACGGCTATGAGGTTCATATCATACCGCTGGGCGAGAGATAGGCTCCTCGCCGTCTCCCCCAACATCGGGGAGTCGGTGGCGACGACCGCCTCGATAAGCCCGATCTCCTTGGAGATGAGCGCCTTCTTTCCGACCCTCATACCTCCCAGGAGCTCAAACCGGCCCCACTTCAGGAGCGATTTTATATTTTCGGCAGAAGTTTCCACCGCCAGGATGTCCCCCGGCTCCAGGACCTCGTCTCCGGCGGGCATGGGGATCCGGATATCGCCCCGAACGAGGCCCAATATCTGCATATCCGATACAGGGGCCTGCTTCAGAAGCCGGAGCCTCTTTCCTGCGACCTTCGACCTGCTGGATACCCATATCTCGGTGATGTAGTTCTCGATCTTGAAGAGGTCCTCCTTCGAGGATCGCCCCTTCCTCTGGGGGGTCAGCTTCCAGCCGAAGATCCATATGAAGAGGAGGCCTGCCAGAAGGACCCCTGCTCCGACGGGGGTGAAGTCGAACATCCTGAACGGTTCGCCCACCACCTTGGCCCTGTAGGAGGCGACTATGATATTGGGCGGAGTGCCTATGAGGGTCAAGAGGCCACCGAGGAGGGACCCGAAGGCCAGGGGCATCAGTAGGGCGGAGGGAGGATTGCCGGTCCTCCGGGAGACGCGGAGGCTCACGGGGAGGAGGATCGCGAGCGCACCCACGTTGTTCATGAACCCGGATAGGACCGCCACGAGACCCGTCAGCGACCGCACCTGCCGCTTCGTCGAATCTTTGGGGCTGGTGATCGACCTCTGGATCTGATCGACGATCCCGGAGTTGAGGAGGGCCCTGCTGACGATGAGGATCGCGGCTACCGTCACCACCGCCGGATGGGCGAAGCCCGAGAAGGCCTCGTTCCAGGGTACGACCCCAGATATCGCCGCGGCGATGAGCGCCATCATCGCGACGATGTCGTACCGCCACCGCCCCCAGATGAAGAGGAGGAGGGTGAGTCCCAGAATGCCGAATATCAGGAGCTGTTCTGTCCCCATCGCCACCAGATCGTCCCCCAACAATTCTTGATCATATAATTCTTTTAGAATTTATATTTTTTTGATGGCTGGAGAGGAGATCGATCCTCACCCATTCCCGTCGTTCCCGCCGGTCCGGTCCATCCAGTTCACCCGCTGAAGGGCCAGACCAATACGATGAGGGGGATAGAGACGACGGCTATGACCATCTCCATGGGCAGCCCCATCCTCCAGTAATCTCCGAACTGGTACCCACCTGGGCCCATCACCAGAGTATTGGACTGATGTCCGATCGGCGTAAGAAAGGCGCAGGATGCTCCTATGGCGACGGCCATCAGGAAGGGATCCGGGGAGAGGTTCATGAACTGGGCGACCCCAAGGCCGATAGGCGCCATCAATACCGCTGCCGCGGCGTTGTTTACTATATCCGATAGGAACATGGTGATGACAAGGAGCATCGCCAGGGATACGACAGGGGTATAGTTTCCGGATACGGCAAGGATGCTCTCAGCGATGAGGCCTGCGCCACCCGTCGTCTCAAGAGCCCGTCCCACGGGGATCATGGCCCCCAGAAGGATTATCACGGGCCAGTCTATAGAGGTGTACACCTCCCTCAGGTTGAGGATCCCCCCCATCACCATAGCCACCGCCGCCAAAACCACGGCGATCTGGACGGGGAGGAGGCCTGCGGCCACCGCCAATATCGCCGATCCAAAGATCGCGACGGATAGGACTATCCGCCTCGTATGGGCGAGGCGGAGCCCCCGCTCCGCCAGGGGGAGACACCCCATGGTGCTCAACACCTCCGGCAGGACCTCCCTCGGTACCTGGATGAGGAGGACGTCGCCTGGCTGAAACCTGACCCGTCCCAGCCGCTTATGGAGCTGGACGCCGTGGCGGGCGACCCCTACGAGATTGACCCCGTACCGCCACCTCATATTAACAGACCTCGCCGTCCTGCCTATCAGTCTCGAATCGGTCTTGACGACCGCCTCAACTATATCCATATCCTCTGAGCTGAGGGCCTCCTCGCCGAGCTTCTTCTCCTCGCCGAGCTTGAAACCGGTATCGTCGAGGAAGATCTTCAGCTCATCGGCGTCCGACTCCACCAGGAGGATATCCCCGGGCATCAGAGGATGGAAGATAGAGGGCGACGCAATTTTCATCTCGCCGCTCTGAAGACCGAGAACCTGAAATTCGGCCTTGGAGACCTCCCTCACCTCCTGGAGGGTCTTACCCGCGAGCTTCGCTCTCTCAGGGACCAGGACCTCGGTGAGGTAGTTCTCTATCTCGAAGAGCCTCTCCTTGGATGAAGGAGACCTGCGGGCTGGAACGAGCCTCCAGCCTATCATAGATATGAACAGCCACCCTGCAACAGCCACCCCCAGTCCGACGGGGGTGAAGTCGAACATGCTGAAGGGCTCGCCGACGCTCTCGGCCCTGAAGGTGGCGATTATGATATTGGGAGGGGTTCCGATCAGGGTCAACAGTCCTCCAAGAAGGGATCCGAAGGCTAGGGGCATCAGAAGGATCGATGGGGAGTTGCCGCTTTTGATCGCCATCCTGACGCCGACGGGGAGGAGGAGGGCCATGGCGCCGACGTTGTTCATGAAACCGGATAGGAGGGTTATGAGGCCGGTGAGGGAGGCTACCTGGCGGGTCGGGGAGTCCCCCGCCCGGGAGAGCCACCCCGCCATTACGTCGATGACACCCGAGTTCAAAAGGCCCCGGCTGGCGACGAGGACGGCGGCGACGGTGATGACGGCGGGATGGCCGAAGCCGAGGAATGCCTGGTCCCAGGGGACGAGGCCGACGATGGCGGCGGTGAGGAGGACGAGGAGAGATACTATGTCGTAGCGCCATCGACCCCAGACGAAGAAGATGAGCGCCAATAGAAGGACGCCGAAGATCATGACCTGATCTCCGGTCATCCCGAATATCAGAATCTCATCTCCGGCCATCACCCAACAAATTATGGGGGAATGAGATTTATAGGTTTGGCCCGAGGGCGCCTGACGCCGCCGCCCGAGGCTATGGCAATCCGTCTGACGAGAGCTGCAGCACTTTCGGAGAAGTTGATATAAGCACTCTCGTCGTTGCTCGCTTTCTTCACCATGGAGGAGCCGATTCTAAGAGAAGCCTACTTCTTGTCGAGAACTTTTATAATATGATAGCCGAAGTCGGTCTTCACCGGCCCCAGGACCTTCCCCTTATCCCCCTCGAAGGCGGCCCTCTCGAACTCGGGGACCATCTTCCCCTTCCCGAACCATCCGAGGTCGCCCTTGTTCTTCCCTGAGGGGCAGTCGGAGTACTTCCGGGCCATCTCGGCGAAGCTCTCGCCCTTGTGGATCTTATCGAGGACCTCCTTCGCCTTCTTCTCCGTTTTTACGAGTATGTGGGCGGCATGAACCTGTTTGGTCATGGATGGGTCGTTGGCGGGGCGGGATAAAAAGGTTCTCCGGGACTACTGTATCCGACGCCATTATTTCTCCCTCGTCTCCACCGGCGAGGAGAAACCTCAGAGGTCCCGGGATCCGCCCCTCCCTCCCCTCATCTCCTGGATGACCCCGGTCATCCTCGCCGGACGGCCTCTCTCGTCCCATGATACCACCTTACCCCGGCCCCAAATCCAGACCCAGCGCCCGTCTTTAGACCTCATCCTCTGTTCGGTCTCACAGTAAGGGGTCAGCCCGTCGAGGTGATTCCTCAAGGCCTGCTTTACCCTCGCATGGTCGTCGGGATGGACGAGCCGGTCCCAGATCCCGAGGCTGGCCTTCAGCTCCTCGACGGAGTACCCCAATATCTCGCACCATTTATCGCTGAAAGCCTCCTCCCCCGTCGCCAGGTTCCAGTCCCAGACCGCAAGGTTGCCCCCCTCTACCGCCAACTTCAGCCGTTCCTCGCTCTCTTTGAGAGCTTCTTCGACGAGCCTCTGTTCGGTAACGTCGATGCTGACGCCAAGGGCTGCCCGCATCCGCCCCGACTCGTCGAAGAGGGGGTGGGTCGAGAAGAGGGCGGGAAACCTCTCGCCGTTCTTTCGTACCAGGGTCATGAGCCCAGAAAAGCCCCGGCCCCCCTCCCTCATCTGCCGGTGTACCTCGGGGAAGAGGGCCACATCCTCAGGGAGATGAAGCCTTGAGACCGCCCCCCCCACCATCTCCTGGCGACTATAGCCGAAGATCTTCTCAGCCCCGGGGCTGAACTCCAGGACGGTGGGGTCTGGGTCGGTGGCATCGGTTATGACGAAAGCGACCTCCGCCGCCTTGAAGATGGCCCGAAGCTCCTCCTCGCTCCTCCGGAGATCTTCCTCGGCCTGGAGGCGAAAGATGGCGTTTCCCGTCATGGCGGCGATGGTCTCCAGGCCGCTACGTCTCTGGTGAGGGATCTCATCTGAGGCGTGAGTTCCTACGCTGTAGTAGCCCACCACCTCGTTCTCATGGTGGACCGGGACTACGGCCATGGCCCGGAGCCCCTCCCGCTCCCGGGCCTCCTGGAGGGGGAGGTCCTTATCTTGATATCGGATGTATATGGACCTCTTGGCCCTCGCGATCAGCGACGTCCCCGGACTTCGCCTCCTTTTGGATATCTCCTCGACGAACTCAGAAGAGAACCCGGTGGAGTAGCGGATGACGAAGCTTCCGGAGGTTCTGTCCAGAAGGTACATCGTCCCGCAGTCGGCCTCCGAGACCTCCATAGCTGCATCGACGCAGAGCTTCAGGGCTGCCGATAGAGAGGTCGCCCCGGAGAGCTCCAGGGCCAGCACCCTCTCTATCTGATCCTCCCTCCTGGCCCTCTCGCGATCTGCTGCCTGCCGGATCTGATGGGTCAGCTCTGCAAAGAGGACCTTCGGATCGCCGCCCTTTTGTATGTAGTAGTCGACGCCGGAGTTGAGCGCCTCGATCACCACCTCCTCCCGGCTTTTTCCCGTGAAGAGGATGAAGGGGATATCGAGCTTCCGGCCTCGTACAGCCTTCAGAAAAGTGATGCCGTCCATCTCCGGCATGGCATAATCGGATATGACCACATCATAAGGGTCCGCCACTCCCTCAAGCCTTAAAAGCGCCTCGAGGGCAGATCCCGCGGCGTCGACGGCGATATCGCCGGACCTCTCCAGGAAGATCCGGGTGAGCTCCAGAAGGGTGGGGTCGTCGTCGACCAAAAGAACCCTGATCATATGCGGCCTCCGACGAGCTCTGGGGTACGACGCCCAGAGGACAGACCGAAATATGACCTGAACCTGTGATGGTGGGCATCGATGATGAGACGGCGAATCAGAAGCCCCATGATTTTGCCTTCTGGGCGGGTTTATCCCTATGGCGATCTATCGTTCGGAGGACGAGGGATGTGATTAGGAGGCGCACGACTCGGCTTTTTGATCTCGCGGCCTCACTCGCCCTTCTCCTGGACGGCGGTGGCCATCTCTCGCCCCAGGGGGGAGTCGGGGCCGACGTCGTAGACCTCCCCCTTGATGAAACTCTCCAACATCTCCCTCGCCACGTGGTCGGGATACTGTATCGGCGGATGTTTCATGGTGTAGGCCGATATCTCGATGAGGGGCCCGCCGACCTTCCTGTCGATGGCCATCTTACAGACCCTTATGGCGTCGATGGTGGACCCGCCGCTGTTGGGGGAGTCCTCTACGGAGAGCCGGAGCTCGAGGTCGATGGGCACGTCGCCGAAGATCCGCCCCTCCATCCTCAAAAAGCAGATCTTGTTGTCCTTCTGCCATGGGACGTAGTCAGAGGGTCCGATGTGGATGTCGTCGGCCATGAGGGGGATGTCGAGGACCGACTGGACCGCCTCCGTCTTGGAGATTCTCTTGGACTTGAGACGCTCCTGGTTGAGCATATTCAAAAAGTCGGTGTTTCCGCCGGTGTTCAGCTGGTAGGTCCGGTCGAGCTTGCATCCCCGATCGGTGAAGAGCTTGGCCAGGGTCCTGTGGACTATGGTGGCGCCTATCTGGCTCTTGACGTCGTCGCCTACTATGGGGACGCCCGCGTCCTTGAACTTCTCCGCCCAGACGGGATCGGAGGCTATGAATACCGGCATGCAGTTGACGTAACCCACTCCGGCATCCAGGGCCGCCTGGGCATAGAACCTGCTCGCCTCCTCCGAGCCTACGGGCATGTAGTTGATGAGAACCTCGGCGCCGCTATCTTCCAGCTCAGCCACCACGTCGCAGGGCTCGAGGTCGGAGACGACGAAGGTCTTGTTCTCGTCGTAAGAGGACATGTGAGGAGCGACCCCGTCCAGGACCGGCCCCTTCTTCACCACAACTCCCATGAAGGGGACGTCGGGATAGAAGGACTTGGTGCAGTTTGGCGGGGCGAAGATGGCATCGCTGACGTCCTTTCCCACCTTTCTTTCGTCGATGTCGAAAGCCGCCACCACATCTATGTCGCCGGGGCTGTATCCTCCGATGGACCGATGCATCAGCCCTATACAATTTTCATCATCAGAAGTTTTATAATATTCAATCCCTTGGATGAGAGAGCTGGCGCAGTTGCCGAGGCCGGCAATCGCTAATTTTATTTTTTTCAACCTCATCGCCTCCCGAATTCACCTGAAGTAGTAAAACTTAACGTGATACCGAGTATGCTACATTTCTATTAGATAAACCTATAGGCCATTTCGACCCCAAAATTTGGGCTTCATGCGGCCGTCTGAAGCTAATTTCTTTCATATCGGCAGCGAAAGATATCCGCCGGAAAAATGGATTGATTATATCGCCCCATCCGAAGGACACCCTCTCCGGTCCGCTCCCGCCTCCAAGCCGAAGATAGGGTCTATAACCCCCTAAAAAGATCCGGTCCGGGGATAGGAGCCGAGGACCTTTGTGATGGCGGCCCTCTTTTTTATCCGAGCCAGCGCCTCCTCGACGAGGGGGTCGGAGACGTGCCCCTCGAGGTCGATGAAGAAGTAGTAGTCGCCGAGGCCCATCTTGCTGGGGCGGGACTCGATCTTGGTGAGGTTGATATTTCGGATCGCAAACTCCCCCAGGACCTCCCAGAGGGCGCCGGCCTCGGCCCTCTCCAGGTATATGGCGAGGGAGGTTTTATCAAAACCCGTCGGCTCCGGTGCCACCCGGCCGACGACGGCAAACCTCGTGACGTTCTCGTCTGAGTCCTGGACGTTTCTATCGATGACCGCAAGGCCGTACCTTTCCGCGGCCTCGGCATCGGCGATCGCCGCCATCTCGGAGAACTCCTGGGCGAGCCGCGCGGCGTGGCTGGTGGAGCCGGTGGTCCTCAGCTCCGCCTCGGGGAACCGGCGTTTGAGGTAGCCCCTGCACTGGGCGAGGGCCTGAGGGTGGGAGAGGATCACCTTCACCTCCCCGGGACTTCCCAGGCCCAGGAGGCAGTGCCTAACCCGGAGGTTTATCTCGCCGATGATCTGTACATCTCGGCCCAGGAGGGAGTCGAGGGTCTGGCCCACCGATCCCTCCAGGCTGTTCTCCAGGGGGACGACCCCGATATCCAGATCGCCGCTCTCGACGGCGGCGATAACCTCCTCGAAGTCCCGGAAGTATCGGATATCGCCGTCAGGCATAAGCCTTTTAGCCGCCTTCTCCGAGAAGGTCCCCTCCGGCCCCAAAACCCCGACGGCTCTCTTCATCTGATATTTCATCTTCCATCTCTCAGGAGCTCTCTTGCCCTGTCGACGTTGATCCTCTTTTCCGCCGCCATCTTCGATGCGATCAGCTCGATCTCGTCGCCGATCGCCCCCGCCTCGACGGCGACGTTCCTGGCGTGAAGCGACATGTGGCCCCTCTGGATCCCCTCCGTCGCGAGGGCCCGGAGGGCCGCGAAGTTCTGGGCGAGGCCCACCGAGGCGAGGACCCTCCCCAGGTCGTCGGCTGAGACGATTCCCAGAACCTTCAGGCTCGCCCTAGCCACGGGATGGACCCTTGTAGCGCCGCCGACGGTCCCGACGGCAGCCGGAAGCTCGATGGATCCGACGAGGTCTCCGTCTCTGTTCTTCTCGAATACCGATAAAGACCGATAGGCACCGCCTCTTGCGGCGTAGGAGTGGGCCCCCGCCTCGATGGCCCTGGTGTCGTTTCCGGTGGCCATCGTCACCGCCGTAACGCCGTTCATGATTCCCTTGTTGTGGGTGGCGGCCCGATAGGGGTCGACCTCGGCGAGGGCGGACGCGAGGATGACGCCGTCCACGACCTCCGCCCCTCCGATCTCCTCGGCCAAAAAGACCGCCCGGGCCCGGGCGAGCCGCAGGTCGGCGAGGTTCGATATGATCCGCAGGTATACCCTGCCGCCGGTGATCTCCTCGATGAAGGGGGCGAGTGCCTCGGCCATGGTGTTGACGGCGTTGGCGCCCATGGCGTCCCTGCAGTCGACGAGGAGGTGGACGACGACCATGGGACCTTTCCTGGTGGTGACGACCTCCGCCTCGATGCCGACTACCCCTCCGCCGTGGCTGACGAGCATCGGGTCCCTCTCGTTTGCCCTAGCCGCGATCTCTGAAGACCGGGCGAGGATCGTCTGCCTCGCCCCGCAAGGGTCGTCGACCCCCGTCACCTGGATTATGGCCCTCATGACGGGCCGGGTGCTGCTGGTGACAAATCCGCCGCCTGAGCGGGCCATCTTCGCCCCATTGCTTGCGGCAGCGATCACCGAGGGCTCCTCCGTCGCCATGGGGATCAGGACCTCCCGGCCGTCTATGACGAAGTTGGTGGCTATCCCCAGGGGGATGGCGAATAGGCCGACGACGTTCTCCACCATCTTGTCGGCCTGGTGGAGGGTGAGGCCACCGGTCTCGATCGCCTCCACCTCGTCCCCGGAGAGGTCTGCGCTCTCCGCCACCATCTTGAGCCGATCCGAAGCGGAAAGACTGTATAACCCCGAAATTCTCGACGTCTTCAAATAAACTACCTCCAAAATGCCCAGCGATGAGAAGGCTCGTCCCCGGAGGGGAAAAACTTTATGCCGGGCTGCACTTCTTTTTTATGTGTCAGGATCATCGCCCCTCAGGATCGGAGAGGAGATCGGAAAGCTGGAAGAGGCGGTGGGGAGGCTCAGCCCCGTCCAGAAGATGCTCCTGGGGACCGACGGCTCCGTCACCTGCCTTCTGGAGGTGGTCACAGGAAGCCCCGTCGAGATCGAGACGATCGTCCAGAAGGTGATGGCCGCCGATGAGGCGACCGCCCGGGAGCTGGAGATAGATCCGGGGGACGATGTAAACTACAGGGTGGTGAAGCTAAAAAGCTCCGCCTCCGGGGAGACCCTCATCCATGCCACCTCCCGGACCCCCATAAAGCGGCTCGAAGACCGATTTCGCGCCGACCTGATGCGGGCGGACGTCCCCATCGGAACGATCTTAAAGAAGCACAGGATCGAGTCGAGGCGCGACCTATTGAGGGTGAGGTCCCTGGAGGACGGGGAGGAGATGAGGGGGATCTTCAAGGTTTTCTCCACCGAGCCAATGCTATCGAGGGACTACAAGATCATAAGGCACGAAAGGCCCCTCATGTCCATCACCGAGACCTTCCCCTACAACAAATTCCAGGATAGGTCCAGGGTGGTCGTAGAGACCCCATCCCGGATCCACCTGACCCTCACGGATATGGCCGGGGACCTGGGCAGGGTCGACGGCGGCGTGGGGGTGGCGCTGGAGGAGCCCACCATCGTGGTGGAGGCTGAGAGGAGCGAGGAGCTCCGCGTCAGAGGCGAGAACGCCCATAGAGCTATGGCGGCGGCCGAGGCGGTGATGAAACGGTTCGACCTTCCGGGCGCCGATATTAGAATAAGGTCCTGCTACCAGCAACACGTCGGCCTCGGAGCCGGAACCCAGCTCGCCATGGCGGTGGGCAGAGCCCTCTGCGAGCTCTATGGCACGACGGCATCCGCCCGGGATATCGCCGTGGCCGTCGGGAGGGGCGGCACCAGCGGTATTGGGGTCGCGGCCTTCGAGAGGGGCGGGTTCATAGTCGACGGCGGCCACTCCTTGGGCCCCGGTAAAGATAAGATCGACTACCGCCCCTCCTCCGCCTCCGCGGGGGTCGGACCTGCGCCGGTGATCATGCGAGGAGAGGTCCCTGATGACTGGATATTTCTTCTCGCGACGCCGAAGGTACCGAAAGGTGCCTTCGGCCAAAGAGAACTGGACGTCTTCGGGACCTATTGTCCCGTCCCGAAGGGTGAGGTCGCAGAGCTCTGCCGCGAGATCATAGTGAGGATGATGCCGTCGGTCCTGGAGGGGCAGATCGAGAGCTTCGGCGATGCTGTGAACAGGGTCCAGGAGCTGGGGTTCAAGAGGGTGGAGGTGGAGCTCGCCCATCCCCTCGTCAGGACCATCATGGAGGAGATGAGGACGGCGGGGGCCGCCGGAGCGGGTCTCAGCTCCTTCGGGCCGACTGTCTACGCCGTCGCCGACTCCAACACAAGGGAGATAGAGTCGGCGGCGATGGATGTGATGAGGGATACCGGGGGCGATGTCTTGGTCACCAGGGCCCGGAACTCGGGGGCGAGGGTCAGGGTCGCCTGAATTTTCTGTTGTATAATTATACATTTGTATGCGAGATGATATAAGATGAGCGATATAGAAAGGCTTCTTGAACTTCTGAGCAACGCCCACGGGATCTCGGGGCGGGAGGGGTCTGTCCAGGATCTCATCCGCCAGGAGATAGCCCCTTACGTCGACGAGATCAGGATCGATAACCTCGGAAACCTCGTCGCCACCAGGAAGGGGGAGCGGCCGTCGGTGATGATCGCAGCCCACGTCGACGAGATAGGGCTCATGACCAAGTACGTCGACGAGAAGGGATTTCTGCGCTTTGTCACCATCGGCGGTTGGTTCGACCAGACGCTTCTCAACCAGAGGGTTATCGTCCACGCCGATTCGGGGCCGGTATACGGCGTCATCGGATCGAAGCCCCCCCACGTCATGAAGGACGACGATAAGAAGAAGCCCGTCGAGATCAAGGATATGTTCGTCGACGCCGGCTGCGCTGATGAGGAAGAGGCCAAGGCCCTGGGGATCAAAGCAGGAACCCCCATCACCATCGACCGAGCCCTGGCAAAGCTCGCCGGGGACAGGGTGACGGGCAAGGCCCTCGACAACCGGGCCGGGGTCGTAATGATGATCGAGGCGTTGAAGCGAACGAGGTCGAAGTCCACGATATACGCCGTGGGGACGGTCCAGGAGGAGGTGGGGCTGAAGGGGGCGAGGACGTCCGCCTTCGACCTGCGTCCCGACGTCGCCCTCGCGACGGACGTCACCATCCCCGGAGACCATCCGGGGATCGAGAAGAAGGACTCGGCTCTTGAGATGGGGAAGGGGCCGGTCATCACCATCGCCGACGCCTCGGGGCGGGGGATCATCACGACGGAGAAGGTCGTCTCCTGGCTCGCCGAGACGGCGGGGGAGTTCGAGATCCCCGTCCAGATGGACGTCTCAGGAGGCGGGACCACCGACGCCACCGCCATACAGCTGACCCGAGAGGGGATTCACACCGGGGTGATCAGCGTCGCCACCCGGTACATCCACTCTCCCGTAGAGGTCCTGAGCATCAAGGACGTCGATGCCTGCGCAGAGCTTATAGCCCGGGCCCTGGAGACCGCCCCTCGATACTTCAAAACAGAGGAATAGGGGCGACATTCCTTTTTTTCTCTTCAATTTCGATCTCGATGACCTCGATGTATATCGATATACGGCCACCTATAGGATGACCAAAATGATCCAAAAAAGTGTCGAAAACGTCCTCTGCCGAGAGGACGTCTATCCGCCGATCTAGCTGCCGCCTATCAGGCTGATTACCGTATAGGCGAGGATGGTGCCGACGACGAAAACAACCGCAAAAGCTGGCCAGACTATGCTGGCTGCGGCCATCGCTTCTACTGCTGCCATCTTAAATCATCTCACTACGAGGACGGGGCAGGTTGCCCAGTAAAGGACCTTCTGGACGACGCTTCCGATGAGGAGCTTTGTAACGCCGCTCTCACCATGGCTGCCCATTACGATCAGATCGACCTCTTCGGTCCTGGCGATGTCGACGATCATGTTGGCTGGCGCGCCGGACTTGACCATAGTCTCGGCGGAGACGCCCGCCTCATCGGCCATCTTCTTGATCTCGGCCACCGCCTTCTCTCCGCTGGCCTGGAGCTTGGCTTCGATATCCTTCTTGTCAGCTCCCAGCTGCCTGACGGCGCTGGCCACCACTACCTCGTTCACTATGTAAACTCCGAGCACCTTCGCGCCGATCGCCTTAGCCAGGTCTACGCCCTGCTGGACTGCGACCTTGGACTTTGCGGAGCCGTCTGTAGCGACTAGAATCCGATCGTACATTTTATTACACCTCTTTATCTCCCTACAACCTTCTGGACCTTTTAAGTCTATCCACCGCGCCTTTGATATAAATAGGTATCTTTCCGATACCGGCATCTGGAAGCCTTATAAAGTGCGAAAGGGCCGTGGTACGACCCCATCATCTCACCACCATCACCGTCGTCTCAGACCAGTTCAGGACCTTCTGGGCGACGCTTCCGATCAGATTCGAGGTGATGCCGCCTTCGCCGTGGCAGCCCACGAGGATCAGGTCGGCGCCTTCTATCGCCGCGGTCTCCAGGATCCTGAGGGCCGGGTCCCCCTCCCTGATGAGGGGATCGACCCGAACGCCGGAGTCCTCGCCCATCTTCGTCGCCTCCATGACGATCTCCTCGGCAGAGTCCTTGAGGGTCCTCCTAAGATCCTCTTCGGTGAAGCCCCTGCCTACGAGAGCGGCGATCGCCTTTGAGATGGCCATCTCGTTTATCACGTTGAGGACTACAACCTCGGAGCCGAGGGACTTCGCGAGCTTCATCCCCCCCCTCTCGGCGGCCTTCGATACCTCGGATCCGTCGGTGGCTATGAGGATCTTCCTGTACATACGGGACGCTCCCTTTGACGCCTACCCATTGGACCGCAGGATCCTCAACGCCAGGTGGGCGGCGTTCTCGCCGTTGTCGATCCCCACGCAGGCGACGGGAACCCCCGGCGGCATCTGGGCGATGGCCAGGAGGGCGTCAAGCCCCCCGAGCTTCGCGCTCACCGGAACCCCGATCACAGGCCTATCGGTCCGCGAGGCGATGACGCCCGGAAGGGCGGCGGATAGGCCGGCGACGGCTATGAAGATCTTCGCATCCGTCTCCTTTATGTACCGGTCCAGCTCGTCGGGGTTTCTGTGGGCGGACAGGACCTTCTCCTCAAAGGCGACCCCCTTCTCCCCGAGGACCCGGAGGACCTTATCCACCACGGGCTTGTCAGATCTGGACCCTGATATTACGGCTACTTCGGTCATATATCCCAAACCCCAAAGGTTCGCGAAATGGCTCTAAGGGAGATTATTATCCCCCAGAAGCTCGTGCTGTTTTTCCAGGCTCATCCTGATGAGGGTCGCGAATATCTCCTTTATCGCTCCCGGGTCAAGCCCCAGCTCTGTGGCCATGTCAAGAGCCCTCTTCATCACCAGAATCTCCTGATTTTTGTCCTCGATCCCCGCACCAAGAGCCCTCTTGGCCTCGAAGATATCTTCAGCAAGCCTCACCCGCTCGTCTATCAGCCTTATTATCTCCTGGTCAACTCTCTCTACATCTGCGCGAAGATCTTCCAGGCTCATGATCGCCACCTCACGGCCAATGATGAGCCGATGTTGTTAACCTCTGTCCTTATGACCCTTCCGCCCAGATCGAGCCACGCCGACTCGACGCCCTCCGCCATATCGTCTTCTGCCAGGGCTGCATAGGCGGGGCCGGTTCCCGATAGGCTCGCCCCCCCGGCTCCGGCGGCGAGAGCCGTGAAGATGGGGTCGGCGGAGAGGTTCAGGGCGGTGCAGTAGACGAGGCCGTTGAGGGTCATGGCCCGAGAATAATCTCCGGCCAGGGCGAGCTCGAAGATCAGGTCGGCGATGGGGGAGAGGAGCCTCGACCTTGCGACGTCCGTATCTCTCGAGAAGATCTTCTCCTCGGGGACGAGGAGGAGGACCTCCGACTCCAGGGCCTCCCTTTTGAGAAGGGACATCTTCCGGTTGTCGGTGACGACGAAGCCCCCCAGCATTGAGGCCGCGGCGTCGTCGAAGGCGCCGGTGATGGTGACCCCTGCGGCCCTCGCCGCCTCGACCCCGATCCTCGTCGCCTCCAGGGGGTCGATCACCTCTCCCAGGGCGTCGAGGGTCGCCATGACTGCGGCGTTGGCGGCGGCGCTGCTGCTCTTCAGCCCCCGGGCGAGGGGTATATCGCTCTTTGTCCTGACGACCCCACCGGCTTCGACGCCGAACCGCTCCAGGACCAGCTCCACGGACCTGACGATGAGGGAGTCGTCGATGCCGGGGACGTCCCCCCTGATGCAAAGCGAGTCGTCGAGGACGACCTCGGCGGAGGTATGGAGGTCGATCCCGAAGGCGGAGCCCTTCCAGTTGGCGACGGCGTTGAGGACCGTCGCCGCCCCCAGGGCCGTCGCCCTTCCCCTCCGGCTCAAGATAACCCCGTCTCGATGAGGGTCTTCAGCTTGGAGAGGTCTCCGGCGACGCCGTCGTTGCCGCTCTTGGCGTACTTCTCGATGAGCTTATCGAGCATCTCCAGCTCCGAGACCGCGGAGCTGAAGACCGGCTCGTAGCTTCCGAGCATGTAGAGGGGGATGACGACGGCGCCGCCCCTCGTCGTGGGAGAGGACAGGTCGTTTACCACCACGACGAAGGTGTAGGATCGGTAGCCTAGGCCGGCGGCGATGTTCTTTGCGAGGCTTCCTATCTGCTGGATCCTCCGGGTGGAGAGGTTCTTGTAGGCCGCGACGGAGTCCTTGTACTCGACGAACATGAGAGCTTCATCGGTCCAGAGGAGGGCGTCGTACTCGACGATGGCGACGGAGTTCTTCTGAGCCACCACGTTGAAGAGGACGCCGCGGCACCAGGAGAGGTTCAGGTTTATCCTGAAATCCAGCTCCGTATCCTGGACGGTCCGGGACTTCAGGACGTAAGGGTCACTCCTCAGCTCTATCATGGCTGAGAAGACCGCTCCAGCGGTTAAAGGATTTTCGTATCCCGCAGGGAAAAGGGATAAGGCAGGCTTCATACCAACAAACCCTCCGGTGAAGCAGTTTGACGGATAAGAAAAGGACGCAGCAGCTGGGGGTCAGGATCCCCGATAGCCTGGAGCCGGTATATGCGAACCTGATCAAGATAAGCCACGCCGACGACGAGGTCACCCTCACCTTCCTCCACAAGATCCCCGAGACGAACCTCGCCCAGGGAAGGGCGATCGTGACGATAACCCCCCGACATGCAAAACGGCTGCTGCGGGCCCTCTCAACGAACCTGAAGAGGTACGAGGCGACATACGGCGAGATCAAGCTCCCCGAGGACGGCGGCGGCAGAGAGGAGAGCAGCAACGTCGAGGTGGCCTGACCTGATGACGGGCTCGGGCCTCTGGACCCGCGTCCTCTTCAGCCCTCGACGAAGCTTCTGACGAGGCTGGGGATCGTCCGGGGCCGCGTCGTGGCCAGGGATATCCCCGTCGAGAGCCCCTTCCTGAAGAAGGACCCCGGAACGCCGAGGTCCCTCTTAGAAAGGCCCAAAGCCAGCCGGTCTATCTCCTCATCCCTCATCCTGCCGAGGGTCAATAGAGACGCCCGACCCATCCGATACTCCAGGCCGAACTCCCGGCGCCACCGTCGGATGTAGGGCGAGAACCCCCGGATCGATACGTCCCCCGATCCCACGGCCCCGGCGGCCACCTCCCCGGCGATCGTCCCCGCCCGCATGGCGTAGGCGATCCCGCTCATCCCCGCCGCCGCCCCCGTCGCCATCAGGGAGTCGGCGACGATCTCGCCGGGGAGCGCAGCGATGGCGTCCCCGCCCCGGTTGATGGAGACGACCTTCATCTCCGAGACGTCGTACTCGGCGGACTTGTATTTCTTAAACAGCTCCACGAACCGGTCGAGGAACGGCCGGACGTCCCGGCCGTGCCCCCGGACGAAGACCCCCAAAGTCGCCAAATCCCCTCCACCGGGGGAGAAGGTCGCCTTCCACCCCGGCGAGATCGAGCCAACGAAGTACTCGAAGTATTTCTCCTCCCCGAGTCCCGAAAGCTCGACGACCGCCTCGGCGGCCCAGGCGACGTCCTCCGGATGCTTCAGGGGCGAAAGCCCCTCTTTTCTCGCGATCAATCCATCGACCCCGGAGGCGTCGATGACGACCCGGGCCCCGATCTCCCCGGCATCGGTCTCGACCCGCCGCCCCGAACCCGCGAGGGGGGCGGACCGGGCGACGCCCCGCATGAGCCGGACCCCGGCCCCCTCGGCCCTGCCGAGGTAGAGGGCGTCGAATTTCCCCCGGTCGATGAACCTGCCCGGCGCCGGGATCTCGACGGCGTGGCCAGCGGGCGATATTATCCTCATCCCTTCGAGGTCGTGGAGGACGTACTCCTCCTCCACCTCCAGACCCGCCCGGCGGAACATACCGTCGAAGAAGGTGTTCGCCGGGTGGTCGAAGTCGCCGCCCATTTCTTTGTCGAGGAGGATCACCTCAGCGCCGCCTTCGGCGGCTGATGTGGCGGCGGCGATCCCCGAGGGGGAGGCCCCCACCACCAGAACGTCGCAGTACACGGATGTTTGGTGGGAGAAAGGGGATGATGAAGGTTTCTGTTTCGGACAAAGAGGGGCAAAACGCTAGGAGCCTGGCAAGTCCGGGAATCTCATGCAGGTTCAGGCAGAGGCGAAGAGATCGAGCCCTCGAAAAACAAGATGAATCAAAGCCCTCAACAGGAACGAGCCCGACCCGAGAACGGACGATCACAAATACTCGGCAAACTCGTCCTCGTCGACCTTTGCCAGCTTCAGCACGCCCTTCAACGTACCAATTTTCAGTTCCCGATGCATGGGCACCACAGTCCCGACCTTTCCGTCGTGCGTCATCTTCGATAGCCGAACGTGACTTCCGGTGCGTCCGCTGATCTCAAAATCGAACTTGTTACAGAGTATCTTGACCGCCGCCTCGCCGGAGACCGTCCTAAGCTTTGACAACGTGAACCACCTCAAAGGTGGTTATGAAAGGTCGTCTCTTCTCTTCCAGAGGAAACTCCTCCAGGTAAAGCTCGGTCGCCTCTTTCAGGTTGTCCACGGCCTCCTCTGGCGTCTTCCCCTGGCTGACCGTCCCGACCTCGGGGCATTGAGCCACGTACATCTCCTCTTCCCTATAGACCACAGCCGTAAACGTCCACATGTCCAATCACCCGGTCGAATATATGCGACCCATCAGTTAAACCATCCTCCTTTCGAGGAACCTCCACATAGTTGCCTTCTCCCCTTCCCTGGGAATTTCCGCCCAATCGTGGACCGGATGCGATCCCCGAGGGGAAGGCCCCCGCCACCAGAACGTCGCAGTTCACGGTCGTTTGGTGGTGGGGGATGGGGGTGATGAAGGTTTCCGTTTCCGGCCTGATAAAAGATTTCACCTTCCGCCAGGTCCAGGCTCTAGGGAGGCGAAGTACTCCATAAGCATCCGGTGGACGAAGACGTAGCCTCCGCCGACTTTGCGGAGGAATATCCGCTCGGCGGCGTAGTCGAGGAAGGGGACCAGCCTCCAGGGGAGGAAGTCTTCGCGGCAGAGTATTAGACGGAGGACGAAATGTTCGATGACGTTCACACCAGCAAAAATTAGCCCAGTAAACAGCCCCACACTCAGCCCCACACTCAGCCTAACACTCAGCCCCACACTCAGCCCAACAAACAGCCCAACAATCAGTCCAACAATCAGTCCAAAATTCCCCCGGTCCTCATCAAGTTCTATCTCACGATCCTCACCATCATCCAGCCCAAGAATCGCAGTAACAATTTCCCCAACAATTATCCCAAGAATTATCCCAACAAACAGCCCGACAATAGGCCCAAAACTCAGCCAAACAATCCAAAAGCCAACAATCAACCCAACCCACAGCCCAGAATTCGCCCCAAATCTCAGCCCACCGACCAGATCAATTATCATCGAATACAGCCGCATTTGAGCTTTCGTATCCAACCAGCTAGGATGCATCCGCTCGATCATGAACACGGTCTGGTTATGCTCCGACATTTTCCGGGCCAGCCAGGAGAGCCAGTGAATCATCTTATCTTTTGGATACAGCTTCGAATCGGTCCTTGGAACGTCACGCTTGAACATCTTATCGACGTAGGTCTTTAAGAGATGCCTGCGCCGGTCCTCAATAGAGCCGAGCGATTGAAGCTCTTCAATAGGCATCCCTCGATAAGCGAGGGTCATAATGCTAAGTATCAGGGGTGTTTGGGCGAACTGCTGAAGTTCGCGATCGCTTTGTAGCGCCTCTCGAAGAGCGTTGAGATCCGGGCTAAGTCTTTCGAGATAGCCATCGATCTGCTCGGGCGTCAGGGGCTGCAGGAGGACCGCACTCTGTAAGTTGAGCCTGCCATCCAGGGCATCGTACTCCTCTTTACGACAGCAGACCACCACCGGGACCAGGTGCTCATCGAGATAGCTGTTGATCGCCACGACGCAAGCGTCCCTTCTTTCCGGTGCGACTTCGTCGAGGCCGTCGAGGAGAAGGAGGAAAGAGTCGTTCTCGACCCAGGGGGCGGCGATCTTCTTCGGGATGTTGTACTTCGCCCTCAGCTCCTCTGTCAGCCAGTCGGCGATCGGCTGCTTCGGGTCGGTCCATGAAGATAGGTTGAAGACGACCGGTATCTTTTCCGAGGGGTCCTCCCCGGCCCGGTCGATCATCTCCCTCGCAAGCTCCAGCAGGGTGGTGGTCTTCCCGGCCCCCGGCTCTCCCAGGATGAGGAGGGACCGGCCGACCCTCTCGAAGACGTCGGAGATCTTAGTTCCGGGAGGAAGGACGCAGTCCGGCCGGTCCGGGGTCCGCAGTATCACGTCCCAGGGGCGCTCGGCGACGGCGTCTCTTCGCTCCTCCAGGCCCAGCTCGATCCGCGCCTCCTCGTGGGGGGAGCTCTCCAGCACCCCCTTCACCCAGAAGTCCCGCACCCGGTTGAGCATCGCCTGGCGATTGTGGGCGTCGCGGGCGGCCAATTCCTTTTCAGACGGCTTAAAGACAGGCTTCTCAGAGACTCGGGACGACCCGAGAAAGGCAGCCAAAGCGAGCAGAAAACCCGCCGCCTGGGGATAAGGCATGATCCCGTTGCTGTAATCACTGTACCCCCATATGATGAAAATTAGGCAGGCAGAAAAGGTGATGAAGCGCGATAACGTGCGGAGGGATATGGGGATCATCTCTTGCCTCAAGTATTTGAGGATCTATTGGTGCTAAAAGTTTTCGCACTATGATTTTTAGTGGACGTTCCGACTCCAACCGTTCTTCACCGTCTTGTGAAGGTACCACTCCCGTCCGGACCTATCCCTCATCTTATCCAGGATGAATCAATTGTGTAACCACGGAATTTGTTCAGCAACCTGCTGCATAAATCCGTCGTCTTCCCACGACTCCGCAAAGGCCCGCTCGCTTCCCGTGCCGCTGAGGATGACGCCCACGTCCGCGTCCGGAACGTCGATACCCTCGTCCAGTACCTTGGAGGTGACCACCGCCCTGTACATCCCTGATCGGAACCTGTCCAGGATCTCGCTCCTCTCTTAGGACGGGGTTCTATAGGTGATGGCGGGTATCAGAAACTCTTTTGAGATCCGGTGGACGAGCTTGTTGTGCTCGGTGAAGATGAAGATCTTGCCGTCTCTGTGATTCTTCAGGATCGTCGATAGAGTACCTATCTTCGAGGAGCTGTTGTAAGCTATCTCCCTCGCCCGGTTCCGTGCGAGCAACGCTCTCCTGGCACCAGGATCTCTGCCGCTTCTCATGACCAGCTTCTGGAAGTCGGAAGGCCCCCGGATGGTTAAGTCGATCCTGGCCAGATAGTTCGAGAAGGTTTTCTGATTTATATCGTATTCCTGTTGCTCTTCATCGGTCAAATCGACGGTGATCTTCTCGAGACGGAAGGGTGACAGGTGCTTGCCGGCGAGCTCCTTTACCCTCTTCTCGAAGACCTTCCCGCCCACCAGCCGGTTCAGCTCTTCATGGAGACAGTCCTCCCGCTCGAAGGTGGCCGTCAACCCCATCCTGTAAGGAGAGGCGAACATCTCGGCTATGTTCCGATACCCGGCAGTAGGGAGGTGGTGGACCTCATCGAAGATCACGAGGGCGAACCTGTTCCCGAGTTTGGCTGCATGGATGTATGCCGAGTCGTAGGTGGAGACGGTCAAAGCCTTAATGTCCCGCACTCCTCCACCAAATACGCCTACGTCGGTATCGAACTCCTCGTTCAGACGGGCGCGCCACTGATCCACCAGGTCGAGGGTAGGGGCCACGACAAGAGTTGGGGTGTTGAGGAGCGATATGGCCTTTATACCAACAACCGTCTTTCCGCTACCTGTTGGCAGGACGATAACGCCCCTATGACCGTTAGCAGACCAGGCATCGAGGGCCTGCCTCTGATAATCTCTCAATACGACGCTGCTCTGAAGTTCGGGGCATGGGATGAGGTTGAGGACGTCGTCCCTGAATTCAAGGCCCGAGGTCTTCAGGAAGTCGACGATATCCCTGTAGTAGAGAGCCATTGCTCTGAAGGCCCTGGAGCGCTCGTCCCAAATGGAATTGGGTACCCGGGCTTCTCCGCGGATCAGGATCGTCCCTTTATCGAAGGTGAGCTTCATGGCTTCATTGTCTGTTGGTCTTCATCGAGGGGTGCAATATATGGCTCTACAGCTGTTCGTCGGTTAGATGGATCGCTTATCCAATTATTATATTGGTCATTTAGATGGCGGTGCCGGTTATTCGTCGAGATTGAAACCCAGCCCCTCCAGCCAGACCTTAAAGCTATCTTCTCGGCGGTATAGGGATGTATGCGCCCACCTCGCCACCTCTCGCCCCGTATCGTCGCGCTGGCCCGATGGGTCGGAGAGGATCAGCCAGGTAAGGGGACGACCATCCTTTTGGGAATAGCAGAAGAACCGTTCCATCCAGGTCATGAACTCCATGGCGAACTCTCTTTGGTATTCCCAGCCCACATAGACCACACCAACGGCCTCGGGGATAAGTGATAACGCTCGTGCCGTCAATTCGTCCCCGTGCTCAACCGTATCGATCGGCGAAGCTGGACCGCAAAATACAGGAAGCTCCTCGGACGCCTGCAAGATCTCGGGGTCCCGGCCGATAGATCGAAGTCCCTCCAGAAACGTCAAGGAGACCCAGGTCTCGGTCTCGTCCTCGGCGATAAACCATCTCTCGCGGGTCGTGAAGTCTTTGGGGATATCGCTGATATGTTCGGCCTCCTCAGAGGAAATCAAGAACGCTACGTCTGGTTTCATATCTTGTTCGCTCCTCGATCTGCTTAATGGATTACAGCGATGACCTTGGAGAGCTTGGATGCACTTGCCCTAGGCATCGAGATCGTCGCCTCTCTCTCAAGCCACTCTTCCGCTGTCTGCTGTGATCGGAATGTGAGTCTCTTCGTCCGCTTAAGTTTTATCTCGGCCCCCTATGTTGGCTTGATATTATGACAAAAGTTTTATACAATATATTTTCGTCTAGGAGGCTACCGTTTTAAAGTGTGAAGGGGGAAAAATCGGAAGAGATCATCCCTCCAAAACGCCTCCAGGGCCGCCAGCGCTCCGCCTGGAGAGAATCACATTCCAGGAGACAGTATCGATCTCTGCCGTTAGATCCTTCAGGATTCAATCAGAGATTTTTAAATCAAGGCTGAATAAAAATAGCGGTGGGACCCAACTACCCTATCATAGTAGACCTGGATACAGAGAATCTGCCGTCCTTCCGGGTTCTTGAGGCCAGATTGCTCAAATGGATTGGATAAGAAGATCCTTCGCCCTGATAAATCGGACCTCTGTGAGGCTCTGGTGAAGCCTGCATCGGCACAACCCCCTCCGGTTCAGCTCAGGGATTAACATCTGGACAGTTTTATTCCGCCGTAATTGGACATATTTAGACCGGTGTTGACGAAAAACTTCACACAAAGAAATGGTCACCAATTATCGATATGATACTTATCATAAATGTTACAATAATCTTCATAAGGCTCTCTTTATCGACAGGCCACGTTCTAACTTTTTCTAAACGACCCAAGGTACTGATATAAGCATTATACGCTATGCATGCATTGATATATTCACTGTCTTTTTCGTATCTGCAAATCACTCTTTCCATATCTTCAATTAGATTTAATAATTGATCTGTGTACTGGTCTTTACTTATCTTTATTATATTATGTATGTATATTCCCGGCAAAAATAAAATCACAAAAAAGCCTACGGGAGCAAGAAAAAGATATATAGCATCTGTGTAAAATACTATTTTTCCAGCATTTTTCTCGAATGTGATCATAAGGCTTGGAAGACCGATCATTAGCGAAGCATAAGCATATAAGAGATTCATGTGTAATCTATTCAAGTTTTTGAGTTTCATTACTGAGTTGGTAGTATTAATTTCTAAATTATCAATTTCAATTAAAAATTTTCTCAATAATAATACTAGTCCTACCATTATATAAATTAACACTATAGAAGCAATCCAAGCTCCGGTAACACCTAAAAAGGTAAATATTGTGTTTACATAAATATCATAAATAAACATAATATCGTTAAAGTCATGCAAAAATCCAAGATCATGATATGATATTACAGCAGCTAATGAACCAAAACAGATCGCGGTTAAAAAAGCAATTGATAAACGGTTGTATATTATATACAATAATATTTTACGAGATTTAAAACAGTTGTTTAAATCATTATTCTTAAGTCTATATGGAGTAAATATTGCATACAAATATTTTTCTTTGCATCTATTCATTGTCTTAGGATATGGCAATTTACATTTGATAAATATATCGATAGATATGTCTCGTAATCTTCTGATCATAATTAAAGTCATAAAAACCGATAAAAACCAAAGAAAGCCCAAATTATAATAATACCATTCTATATAATATATCTTAGCATAATCTGATAATAAAATATATATCAACATTGAACCACCGAACGCCCAAAAAAATGCAAATAAAATATATATATGAGGTATTCTGGTTTTATTAAGTAAATATTCTATATAAAGCTCATATTGCATATAGATCAACTTATTTCACCTGAGTTTTAGTTATTTAATCTTTTTGACCATATAGCGAATTGCACAGAAACAATGGTGTTTTAATTTTTATCGTATACCCCGCAGCTTGCTACGGAGTGCGCCGCAGCAATTTGACTAACGTGCTGCTGGCTGACCCCTGTTAGCCTGAATAGAAAAACGATTAAGGCTTATCTGCATTTATTCTGAACTATATAAATACCAGAATTAATAATGGAGTCTTGATGAGAATAATAGCCTTATCCAATCAGCGAAAGACTCCGCGAGAGCCTTCAGGACAACAAAAAATATTCACACAAATATATATTTTAATAATTTAAGTGAGATGAACCTCTATGAAACAGCGAGGAGGCCATAATGCTAATCCGAGTCATCAACTCTCGGGTCGAGATAGCCACCGTGGATCCTGAATAGGGGGTGGTTCATCTGACTTCCCCCATCTCCACCCCCACCCTTCTTGAGCTGATACAGATATGCCCTCCTCTAGAGGCGGTCGAGTTCTCTCCGTACAGATATAGAAACATGTCCAAATCTTCTCGGCACCTCCTGAAGGTTCAGGGGGTGAAGCTCTTTCCGGGGCGGATACAAGGCCACAGAACCGACATAGACGAGTACATAACCGCCGACTACGCCTTTATCCTCCAGAGGGCGAGGGAGGTCCGTACCGAGGGGCCAGACTCCAAGCAGATCGTCGCAACGGTGGCGGAGGAGTTGGGGGGTATCGCCGGGGTTGGTGGGGGTTGTCGTAGGGAGGTAACATCAAAACATTGTTTATCTGTCAAGATCGCTTCTTCTCCTGGATGAGGACTAAGGCGTGATGACGCTGGCTGATCTGGTGATGCCCGTCACTGCGGATAGACTGGACGACCTGATACTTGACCTGAAATTTGGGGCCAAAAAGGTACGAGAGGAGCCTGCTACAGTTCTCGGCGAGATCGGCGATCCTAAGCCGATGAATGCCATTACCTACTTTTATTAAAGGGCTCTTCGCTATTCTCTGTGGGTAACTTGAGGATAGCGATAAGCGGATTAGATCATGTTAATGCTTGCCTTGGATCTCGTTAGTGAGTCATAAGGTGGCGATACATCTCATGATCATCCCAAATCCCTGCAGTCCTGAAGTTATTAGGACCAAGCTACAGGAATAGTGGTCCCTTAAATCCACCCACACAAAACAGCGAGGAGCCTATTAAAGGGAAGAGAGGTAATGGCCTCGATCTGAGGCGTCGAGGGCGTTGGCGAAGAGCCAGGTGGGTCGGTAATCTGCTTCCATGATATTTTTATTCAGCCTCAATATTTAATCATCTCCTGCGATCCTCCGAGTTTCTCGTTCCGGAGGTCTTGTTGTGCTATGCATAGGGGCCCGGTCCTTCACAGGCGGGTCGCTGGCAGGCCCGTTCTGGTGATAGACCCGATTTTCTCCCCGGTGATCTCCTCCACCTCCTCCGTGGTTATGCGCAAGCTTTCGCCGAGGTGGCGAGGATATTAGGCCGACCCTACAAGGCTTATGCTCTCAGCACCTCCATCGATGAGATCATTAAATCCATAGAGGAGGAAAGTCTGAAAAAGGCGGCCTATGAGCTCGAATCCATAAGAAGGCTTAGGAGTTTGGCTTCAATGAGTACCTCATATCAGGAGCTGTGTGATCGACTTTGTTCCCGTAACTTGGCTATTACGCTAATCGACCTGATTATCGGGAGGTTATGGAGACTACGATATGAAGGCTGCAGCCTATGATAACTAGGAGAATTTAAAGAGACCTTAAAAGAGCGGATCTTCATTATGAATCTCATATCTGAATCTCGATACGATTGAACTGGAAAATTCTATAGAAAGGCGTAACAATTAAATAGCAAGAATAAAGGAACTAATTGACGTGGATATAGGAGCTTTGTCACATTTATTCAAAATAATAGCTGTTATCGTTTCAGTATTTTATATATTAGATAAAAATCAAAGAGATCCCGATATAAGAAACGAAGTAGCAAATATGCTCAGGGGTACTCAGAGAGTGACCGAGAATATCCTAGATATTCCAAAATATTTCGTCAAAAGATTAAATGATTATTTGGGGGATTTCTGGAGTTTTAGGCGGTTTTCTATATCGTGCATTGTATCAATTATTCTAGTTCTTCTTATTAATTATTATGCTATTCAACAATATGAATCATCTGTCGAACTACTGGTGCTGATTACTCCGAAGATGCTCTTGCAAGTCTTGTTAGTAATTATAATTATAAATGCAATTCCGGATTATATATCACTTCAGGAAACTTTATGGCTTTTGCAGAAAGTAAAATTTTATAATTTTAGTATATTCATTATTGTATTATTATTTGACCTCATTTTTACGGCTTTAATATTCTTATTGCTTTCAGGCGGAATCATATATTTTTTAATAAAAAATCCATATCCTTCTTTTCACGTTTTTATATGGGAGTATTTCTTGGAAAGCATTACATGTTATGGAGTAGTTAAGCCTTTCTTTATTTCTACATTTATTAGTTCAATTTTACTATTTTTATTTATATGTGTTATATTCATGTCGAATATTATTTATAGTTTAGGCAATGTAGGTATCAAATTTATGTCTATTCTTCCTATAACTGCTAGACCCTTTTTATCTTTGGGATTATTAATAGGTTTATTCATCGTGTTAATATATGTGTTATATGTAATGTGTTCAATCCCTATAAAGGCTCTGAATATAGATATTTTCGGAAATATGTTTTTTAGGTGTTGACATATATGAATATAATAGGCCCTTGGTTTCGTCTCAAACGCTGCTTAAAGGCAACCGTATCATCTTTGATTTTTATTGCTGTAATATATACCTTACTTAGTATGCCGATATTTAAATTCGGGCTTTACGATACTGAAATTGGTGGCGATTTTGACCCTTTACAAGGCTTAGTAGTTGAGGTACATGGTAATTTCCCCTTGATACCGATGTTCCCTACAGGAGGCATAATCGAGGTGTACTTGATACCAAAAGACTCAAATTCTAAAACAGTTTACGGGAAGGGTTATTACGGAAGTAGTGACTGGGTGGCTTATGCATATATAGAAAATATAGAAAGAAATAAAGACTATACTGTAAAATTATACCATACAGCTACAACCAGAGCAAGCGTCAAAGAGCTTTGGTTGGATCAAGAGATTAAATTGCCTTTGGAAGGAGATTTAGTGTTATTTAGAAGAACTCCTGGCACAGGTTCACTAAATTATAGATTCGAGGAGACGTCGGCTTATTTCAATATAACTATTAAAAACTATTTTAATAACATGTATAAAGTAAAGCCAGTTGTATATATTAGTGATGGAATTGTAAAGCCGGCATTCCGCAGTAAGGCTATGCAAAATTAAGAATTTATTGCTTGCCAAAATGTGCATAAATTCAAACGTTTAACTTAAATTTTGTTTAAAATAATTTTACTAGAATTTGTCAACACGATATTAACAATTCAGTATATTATAAAAATTTAATAATTATATTCTTAGTCTTTATGAAGCTGGCCTTATTTGATCTCTATACAGAGTCGATTGATATCTATTCTCAAAAAATCGATAGCAGGAAAATTAATGAGCGTTCAAACCGTTAATGCGAAATGCCGGGTAAAGTATTCCGAATTCAAAAATTTTACAGGACTTGAAGGTTTTGAAATATTAAGCTGTGGGAGCAAAACTATTGGGCCTCATGGGCACGCAAATTTTAACATAGGCCCACACCATTTAATTGATAATGGTAATAGGTACTTCATCATGATTTGCTATATGTATGATTCTGAAGATAATCTTGTACCATATGAGCAACAATTAGATTGGGTAAAGATAAATAGGTTCGAAAAATTTTCCAGAAAAGATCTAATTTTAAAGAGATTATTAGAAAGTCCTTATGACCTTACAAGCGAATGGTAATAACTTCAATCTAGTGCCCCTTCAAGCAGTGTTAGCTTATTTTCCCAGAGATGTGTCCGGAAAGCTCGCTTGCTACTGTTTTTCGGCAAGTAGAATTTTCGTTAGGACTTACGCAGTTAGCGTGGCTGAGACATTATAATTTAGATATTTTATATACTCTCTTATAGCATTTCGAATGACACTTTGCTTGCTCTCGAACCAGCCCCGAGACGTTCTGATCCTATCGACTTCAAATCTCAGAAATGCCCTTATTGAGAAGAGTATATGTGTTCTCTGAGATTGCCCATTCCGCGCTTGACATCGTTCTACGCCACAAAACTGTTTTATTCCGCGATGATACTCTTCTATTTTCCAAGACTTGCGTGCTAGTTCTTTTCGATCTGGTTCTTCCATGTCGATCAGATCGGTTGCCCAATGTTCTTCGTCACCGTCTTTGGAAACTATCCGGAACACTTTGACAAATCCATAACCCTTCAGGTGGACATTTCTACCATCTGAAGGAATGTCTATTGTTGAGATCTGAACGTTATTTGTTTTATCGGGGTTTACCAGTCGATTTTTCTTGAGTCGAGTTAGCCAATGCCACCCATGGCCACGGATTTTTTTGAGATTATCTAAGCTGGAATACCAACTGTCGAAGAGAACGAAATCGGGTCGGAAGCCTCGTTCCTTTGCTTTTTCCAACATGTCCTGGAGGTGATCGTTCTTGGTCTTTCCATCATTGTAGTTGTCATAGATCCGAAAATCAACAGGAATCACGTAATTTCCATCTGTCCATACCAATGTAGTAATATTGATCCCATTAACAACACTATGATGTTTCCCACTATATTGTTGGTAAACTAAATCCATCTTTTTTGCATAAAGCTTGTCTAAAGTGGTATCGTCCACGATTAAGATGCCTTCACCAGGCCGAACGAGATGTGATGATTCGATCCACAATGCCTCCGTATCTGGCGGCCATCTTTGTAGAAGTCGAGTAAATGCATCGTGGGAGGGTTAATCTGACCCCTCCGGATGACATCGAGCTGCTTCGGTACACGTAAAAACGTTGGCAGCAGCCATCAGAAAGTGGATATAGTCCAGGTCGCAACACTTGGGTGGATTCAATTTTATACGTCACCTCATATTTGTGTTTGTATTTGGATGGACCGGATCATCTAAAAATCTTCCGTCAAATGCGTAAGTCCTATTCGTATAACTTTTCTTGATCTTGAAGTGGCACTAGAACGCGAGCTCAAAAGGATATGACCTTATAATATTCGAGTTGCGACGGCTCTCCCCGAGACGGAGCTTCAGGGTATCAGCAAAAAGTAAAAAATGGCTCTTAGCTATTCCGTGTGGGTAACTTCAGGGTAGCGATAAGCGGACTTGATCATGTGAATGCCTGCCATGAATCCCGCTCCTGAATCATCAGGTAACTATACGTCTCATGATCATCCCTGTTCCCAGCAGTCATGAGAGGACTTCGATTATCCTCTGGTCGAGCGCCCATATTTAAATACCCTTTAAGTAGGGACGGTCTGCATTTTGGGATTTTGAGGGGTTTTTCGAAATCTTCATGAAGTTATAGGGGCCAAGTTACAGGTTTGATGATCCCTTAAATCCAACCCATTGGTCATCGGTTAAGCCCACCACTCCTCGGTAAAGCGCTTTCTATTTACATGCGGATCTACTGCTTCACTCATACTAAATTCTAAAGATGTTTTTAAGGAAGTTTCTAATCCCATATGTTGAAGGACGCCAGCGAGTAGAGAGCTTGCGTTTTCGGTGAAGATATTGCTCCATCTAAGGGTGGTGAATCTTGCCATCTTAACCTCGGGATTTAAGGCTCGGACAACTTTATAAATTTTCCGACTTATTATTAGCGTAAGTATAGCTATCCAGATCATCGCCTCAATAACTTGAGGATTAGATGTAGGAACCATATCTAGCGCATACCTGCTCTTGAGTTCTTTAAACAGGATCTCGACCTCCCATCGAGCCCCGTACAGCCTGGCAACTTCTTCAGGTTCCAACAACTCTGGAGAGATATTTGTGACATACAAATGATACTTATCTTCATCCTCGTTGTATATCGCCACCAGCCTGAACCGCTCGATGTCCTTTTTCTCCTTGCCTCGATAAGCTCGGCGGTTGAAGTTCACCTCAACTTCGACATCTAATACCTGTCTCTTTAAGTCCTTCAATACATCCTGAAGATGCTTTCCTCGAACGTCGATGCTTCTGCCTCGACAGGTACGATGGGTTTCAATGATGAGAGGATTAGCGTTGCTTTTCAGCCTCGAAACGAAGTATCCGCCGTTTTCCTTGATCCGAGTAAACATCTGATACTTGTAGAACCCCAGGTCAATAAGCAGGATCCGGTCCTTTATCCATGGCCCTATCCTCAAAGTCTTTATGTCGTTCGTGTTTTCGGAGAACAGAGCTACGCTCTTAGGACCGCAAGCTACTGCGCTTGTGAGGACGGAAACCTTGACACCTGCTGCTACTTTTCGCGATCTCGTGGCTGGCCAGATCTTTGCCAGCTTTGAGTGTAACCTGACGATGGTGGAGTCCTGGATCAAGACGTCTTCGAAAGGTGAAAGACGATCGCTGAGGGTTCGACCGGGTTCCTGGGCCGAGTATTCAACGCCTCGCACCACACATTCTCGGAGAAACGCAACAAGCTCTGGAGTGAACCTGTAGTACCAGCTACTATCGCTCAAAATTTGCTTAGAAAATCTTTCATAGTCGCGCTTCAAAGCGGCAAGAGTCCGTTGAAGAAAGACCCCATAGCCTATCGATAATGACCAGAAAATATAAATTGGATCGATCTTACGCTCACGCTTTATCAAACCTGTCTCTTTCGCCTTATCTCTAAGCCATTCAGGCGGAAACAGAGCACAAAGCTCCATCATGATCAGGTCAATATCCACATTTAAGTGACGAGCGACCACGGATGCTACCCCCGGCGAATTATATATCAGTGGTCTATAGTTCCAATAGGTTATTAATAAGGTTATGCTATATTTTGTATGACGGAAGTGGGATCAAAAATCAGCGAGACTATTTAAACCGATCCTTAACCGATGACCTATGAAATCCAACCAAATAAAACAGCGAGGAGCCAAGAAGAAGAAGAAGAAGAAGAAGAAGAAGCCCGACAGCTAAGAACCGAGGTTGAGTGCTTGAAGCCTGATTCGAGGATGGAGGATCTGAGGTTCTACATAGTGGAGAAAGCGAAATGCTCGGCGGAAGGGGTTGCGAGGATCCACACCTACTGGCACCTTAGCTGGTGGGAAGGCGATGGAGCCCGGGACATGTATCTGAGGAGAAGGTGTATAGTCCTCTAAGAACTCTAAGCGAGTTATCGACCAATTCAAAGAGCACCATCATAGATTACACCTCAGCGAATAATCCTGATGTATTTGCAGCCATAATTAGGATACTCTTTTAAATGAATAGATTGAACACCACTGCAGATGATAAAATATACACACAGAAGGTGAATGCGAAGGTGTCATCTAGTCCGTCAACGATTCAAGAGAGATGAGTTCTTCAAGAAGAGGACAAAGATAATGGCCAGAGAATATAATCATTTTGAGGGCTCTGAAAGATTGATATCTGATAGTGTAATCTGAAGAATTAGAGCGTCTGATCTATATGAAGCAAGATAAAGAGAATTGTAGGGATAAATTAAGACGTCAATATGAACTTTATATAGAATTTGTGCTTAGTAAAACTAAAATACCGCGCATATATCTCATATTCGCTGTGTTTTTTGCGTCGATAGGCACGTTAATAACTCTTGGTTTAGTATCAGATTTGGCGTATCCATTAGCAAAACAATTCTATTATAATAATTTGGGATTTCTATGGGCAGTATCTGTTTTTATGATATTGATTATGATAAGGAGATTGCGAGATGTATCATTAGACGTATTTATTTGTAGCGAACTATATTTTCCATGTAAAGTACGTAATAATATGGACAATTATCTATATGCTATATTTGCACCATACAAATTTAAGAATGAACCTGTGCCCGAATGGTTCAAAGAATATTCCATATTATCTAATAGGTTTTTCTACATATCATTTATTTCAATTATTCTAGGGATAATCTTCTCTATGTTATCATATTTTGATTTTATAAATTATTATAAAGCAGGTCTTGTCACATACAATGACGTTTTGTTAACCTCTATATTGGGCTTTATTGGTGTGACTTGTGCTTGGGTGGCATCCCTGACTTTAGTATATATAATATTAGGATTAATGATACTGTTACGAAAAATCTCTAACGAATCCTATAAATTTCAAATCGATGCTCCTAATTCAATAATACAAGTCCGCAAATTAAACATAATACATATGAACTTATTATATTCATACAGCGCATTGATAATAGGCCTCCCAAGCATTTTATCAGGAATATTGAATCAAAATTATGAAAGATATTTGTTTTATTCCGATTTAGCGGTTTTTTTGCTTGCACCATTTGGCTTTTTTATAGTTTTAATATTGCCCGGAATCTATATACATAAAACAATAAAAAACTGTAAAGAGTTTTATGAAAGCAGGACATTAAAATTAATTAAAGATTTGGAAGTTATTATATATAATGACGATAAAAGTAACAGATATATAGAATCCTGCATCGCTTATAATGCTTATATACATGCAATCGATCGGATAGATAAGATCAGAACATGGCCGTTTGATATGGAGAGCATTTTAAAGATTGTAGTAACATTTCTTGCAAGTATTGTTTCAATAATTCAACTTATACTGTATAACATGATTTAATGTATGTATATTTAATAAGTAGTTTAAATCTCCGGCACGAACAACTTCGACTATTACTAGTAAATACGTGCGAATTTCCACAAGGAAGCGTCGTAATTTGGCGTCGAAAAGCGCCCTAGTTCGCGAACCGTGCGATTGTCTTAGTTCTCATCGCGTTGCATTCAACTAATTGACCCAGGTTCTTGGAAAGGTGCGAAGACCATGATTACGGAGGTGTGAGTAGCCAATGAGCGTGCAAACCTTCGATGTAGAAGAAAAACGGAAACGTATTAACGTCTTCAAGGTAGGGAAGCTATGGGTCTTCAAATACTTCTTCGCTGATAACCAGGATCTTTTCAGGCAGCTTGCTTACCACTACAACCGGGATACATACAGGTTTGAGTTCAAGTCGTTAGGGGAGAGGAACCAGGGGCTGAAGCTCCTCGAAAGGAACGGGTTCAATGCGTATCCCATAGAGGATCTAAAGGGTTATGTAGTCAAGCTGGACAAGTTCAGCAAGTATGCTCCAGTCCTAAAGAACTCTGTGGCATTCACGGAGACGCCCAAGGAGCGGATCTTCTTGATGAAGGATCATGCTGCGGTTGATGAGGGTATATAGTTCGGCGCCGAGATATATGAGGGAGATGTGGCGTTCTAATCAAAGCTACTCGAAATCTAGGTGGTAATCGATGGAGCTTTCAGAAGAAGGGATCGTGAATTATTACGACCTTTATTGGCCCCTTCTGTATTATGCAAATGAGACTCTCGAAGTTTAATAGATTAAGGACTCTACAACATAGCATCCTCTCCAAAATCCTTAAATATAAGTGAGGAAAAGGACTCCTTGGATTTGTATGAGTGGCTCATCTGGTTCTATATTGTATTTTCCATCCATTGAATTTAACGATGAAAACTGGGTAAAGGCAAGCCTGTTGTTATGGGATAGAATTTATAGAATAACCCCGAATAACTATATACCAAACGATAACGAGACAATTCTAGAAGCAGTAGATAACGATCTATAGTCATTCGCATAAATCTTTATAATGCATATTATTCAATAAAAATTTCTCTATCCAATAACCTGCATAACTTTTGCATTTAGCGAAACTACAAAAGGACTCCGCAATGATACGTTTCATCTCCT